>JAAYLJ010000042.1 GCA_012521935.1 Campylobacteraceae bacterium
AGATAAAAAAGAGTCAATCATTAAAGGAAAAGAGGGAAATGCAGAATTCTTTTATGCATTTAAACGCACATAAAGTTACATCTTTAGCCATTGGTTGTTTTGATGGAATCCATAGAGGACACCAGCAACTTTTAAGTAGGCTAGGAAAAGATGGGGCAATTTTTGTGGTAGATAAGGATGGGGCAAACTTAACTCCTGGAACAAAAAGGAGTGAGTATTCAAAATATCCATGTATGTTTTACCATTTTTTAAAACTAAAAGATTTAACTGGAGAGGAGTTTGTTGAGCTTTTACAAAAACTTTTTCCAAATTTAAAAAAAATAGTAGTTGGGTATGATTTTAAATTTGGCGCTAATAGATCTTGCGAAGCAAAAGATTTACACCATCTGTTTAATGGAGAGGTTGACATAATAAAAGAGTTCTGTTTTGATGGAATTTCAGTCCACTCTTCAATAATTAGAGAACTTTTAAAAGATGGAAATATTTTACAAGCAAATAGGCTTTTGGGAAGAGAGTATGCGATAATTGGGGATGTAGTGACTGGACAAGGACTTGGGAAGAGCGAGCTTTATCCAACTATAAATTTAAATGTAAAAAAATATCTTTTACCAAAAGAGGGAACTTACGCTACTAGAAGCAAAATTGGCGATAAGATTTATGAATCAGTTAGTTTTTTAGGAGTTAGAAAAAGTACCGATGGTGAATTTTCAGTTGAAACTCATATTTTAAATGAAGAGCTTAATGAGATACCTCCATATATAGAGCTGTTTTTTGTTGATTTTATTAGAGAAAATAGAAAATTTGAAGATCTAGCTAAATTAAAAGAGGCAATCACAAGCGATATTTTAAGTGCAAAAGAGGCTTTAAAAACTTGTAAAGTCTATTTTGATAGTAAGAATGAGTGCGAGTTTAACTACCTAGACCGGCCAGTTTAAACTGGCTGGCTTAAATCACTCAACGACTCCTCGTATGATTCTCTCTTCTCCTGCTTTGTCAAAAGAGATCGTGAGTGTAGTCTCTTTTTCACCCACTTCTAAAATGGCATACTGAGTTAGCCTTGGAAGGTCATAGGTGGTGGATGGCTGCTCTACAAAAAGAGCGCAATTATTGTTTGCTATAAACTCACCCTCATATATAAATGTTTTACTTTTAAGGTAGCTATTTGTGCTACTTCCTGAAAAGGTAAAATCACTTTCACACTTAGTTTTAGCAAAACCCTCACCAGTTCTATTGTCTAGTTTTGGAAAATAGATATTTAAGCTATCTTTACTAAGATTTAGCTCAACGCTAGTTGCAAAAGGTGCCATTTTTCCAACTTGGGCAACTTCGCCTTTAAATAAACCCCCTTCACTGACTGCTAAAGGAGATTTGGTAGCTTGGCAACCTGCAAAAACAGTTACAATAAGCAGTATCGCTGTAAAATTAAATAGTCTCATCATCTCTCCTTAATTACTTGGCTTTTGTTTAATGATGCCCTTGTAAGGCCCAACTTTATAATCCATTCTATCCTTGCCCTCATCTGGATAGGTTAGCTCTCCACCCTCTCCATAGTAGCCCATGACATCTTGGTCTGGTACTCTAACTCTTGTGTCTGGAAAGTCTACATTTCTATTGTATTTAATGGGTCTATAATGCTCATCCATATTTATAAATGCAGCTACATCATAAGCCTCTTTATCTGAAAGAATTGGACCTTGTGCAGATGAGCCTTTTGGCATTGAGTTTCTAATGAAATCAGCTGCTTTTAAAGTTCTATACATGCCAGCACCTGTATTGTATGTATCATCAGTCCCCCAAAGTGGCGGAGTTATATATCCATCCATTTTCCCATTGGCATCAAATCTTTTCTCGCCCTCACCATTTTCACCGTGGCAAGTTGCGCACATGCTCTCATAGACTGCTCTTCCATTTTCAACATCAGCTCTATTGTTGATAACCATTTTTCTATCAACTTTAAAAAGGCGTCTACCCTCGATTTTGCTAGCCCCTACTGGAACCCCTTGGCTTAGCCAGTGCATATAGGTTTGCATGGCCATCATTTCTTTGCTTGAAGCTGGAAGTTTATATCCATTCATGCTTCTTTCCATGCAGCCATTAATTCTTGCAGTCAAATCTCCCAATACATCCTCGCGGTTTCTATATTGAGGGAAGTGGCCAAAAGTACCCACAAAAGGTGCGCCATACTTAAAGGTTCCCGCCCCAAGATGACAGTTTGTACAAGCTCCATTATTTCCTGAATATCGCATATTTTTATCTTCAACCTCTGGTCCAATATGCCTCCATGTTGCAACCATTAATTGATAACCATACTCAACCATTTCACCATACTTGGTGTCTGGAACTATCGGTTTAGCATTCAGTGGATCCCAAAACGGATCACCCTCAAAAGCTGGAATAGCATAGTTTATGGTGCCATTTTCAACCTCATTGATGGTGACATCATCTAGCCACTCTATCTTTGGCTGCTTATAGCCCCTATCTCCACGCTCAGACAAAGTCCATGGTTCAAATGCAAAAGCCAAAGTAGTTAGAAAACTAAAAGCAACAACTACTGATGCAACTTGACGCATTTTCTCTCCTTTTTAGTTTTGTTATGTAATAATTATATATCTTTAATGTAAAGTTTGTGTAAAGTTTTGGACTATTAATTTAAGCTTTATCAAAGGATGTGCAATCTTCTCTTTTAAGTTTTATACAACTCTATTCATCATGATTTTTCTATCTTTTTTTGGCACTATCTACACCCTAAAGCAGATTAATGAAGCAGTTTTTAAAGAGTCAATTCAAAAACAGGTTGAATCAGCACTCTGGCAAGCTCAAGAGGCGATAGATTATAGAAAAAGAGCAGCGCTTTCTATCTCTTTGGCTCTTTCAAAATCACCCATGATTAAAGAGGCTTATATCAGTTCAAATAGGGAGATGATTTTTGAAAAAAGCGATGAATACATAAAACAAAGCCATGAACTTGGAGAGATAGATTTGCAGTTTCACACAAAAGATTTAAAAGCTTGGGCTAGAAGCTGGGATGAGGACTCATATGGGATGGAACTATCTAGCTTTAGAAAAGGCTTGGTTCATGTGAAGCAGAGCAAGGAGCCATATGTCTCAATAGAGCTTGGGAAAAGATTGAACATTAAAGCAATATCACCAATAATCATAAAAGATGAGTTTCTTGGTTCAGTTGAGGCGATAGTTGGGTTTGAGAGTTTGGAGAAGAGTTTAAAAGAGAAGGGGATAGACTTCATTGTTTTGCTAAATAGGGATCATTTAGAGATAGCGCAGTGGGAAAAAAGCAAGGAGAGGGCAGGAGAATATGTGATTGTGTGCCAAACTACAAAGGGAGATGAGTCTATTAGAAAGTTTGCCAAAGAGTCACTGTTTGATGATGGGTTTTTGGAGGATGGAGAGAGGGTGTATGGGTTTTTACCACTTTTTAATATAGATGCAACTCCTTTGGGATACTTTGGAGTTGCACTTAAAAAAAATGAGGTGAAACATAGACAGGTTAGGCAGGATGAGCCTATGCTATTAAGTCCAGATATAGTTGGATTGGATGAAGAGCTAGAGGGGATAGAGATAAGATGAAGATTCTTTTACTTGAAGATGATTTTGCATATAAAGAGTCAATTACTGAGTATTTAAACTCTCTTGGGTATGAGGTTGATGATTTTGATAATGGCGATGAGGCACTAGATGCAATCTTTAAGAAAAATTTTGACCTCCTTCTTTTGGATATTAGGGTTCCAGGAAGCGATGGGTATGAGGTAGTTAAGACAATAAGAGAGTATGAGATTTTCACTCCAGTTATATTCATAACATCGCTTACTGATATACAGAATTTAAGCTTAGGGTATGAGCTTGGATGCAATGATTATATAAGAAAACCTTTTGCACTAAAGGAGTTAAAATATAGAGTTGCTCAAGCTTTGAAAAATAAGGCAGGGGTAGAAAAAGAGAAGATAGACTTAAGTAGTGACTACTGCTTTTGCATAGATGAGTATAGGCTTTTTAAGGGGAGTGAAGAGATTAAACTCTCCAAAATAGAGCAGAAGCTTCTTCATCTACTAGCTACAAATATGGGAATAGTTTTAAGTAGTGAAATCATTGGGGAGTATGTTTGGGGGAGTGAAGAGTATAATGCAACCGATGTTAGAATGGCCATTAAAAAATTAAGAGATAAGACAGACAAAGAGTTAATAGTAAACTATAGAGCTCAAGGCTATGGAATTGAAAAAAGAGACTAAGCACTCACTCTCTTATGCTTTTTTATATACCCTTGTCACTCTATTTATAGTTTCTATCCCTATATTTGCCTATCTTGCACTATCTATAGAGTATTCAAAATACAAACAAGAGCAAGAGCTCATTAAGTACGCTGATGAGTTGGAGCAGATAATATATAAGATACCAAAGGAGACTAAGGTTTTTGTATTTCCAAGGTCTTTACTATATAGAAGTGCGATTTTGGATAGTGGAAATAGGGAGATTTTCTCTTTGCTAAAAGATGAAAAGATACCAAAAGCACTAGGTGTAGAGACAAGCTTTAAAAGATTAGTCTACAAGCAAGAGCTTTCAGCCAACCTATTGAGTGCAAAATATTTGATTGTGACTAGAGAGCTGTCCTATAAAGAGGTTTTTTTAAACACCTTTATGCTCATTGCCATAGTTGGGTTTTTCGTATTTGGGTTTTCACTTTTGATTTTAGTAAAAAGTAGTGAACCCTTTAGAGAAGCTGCAAAGCAGATGGATAGATTCTTCAAGGATGCAATGCATGAGCTTAAGACTCCTCTTGGAGTGATAAAGATAAATTTAGAGATGCTATATGAGGAGTTTGGAGAGAAAAGAGCCCTAACTAGAGCTAATTCGGCTCTAGTTTCACTCTCAACAGTTTATGAGGATATTGAGTATCTCATAAAACATAAAAGAGTTGAATACGCTAAGGAGATAATCGATTTTAGTGGGTTTTTGGAATCAAGGGTGGATCTTTTTAAAGACTTGATAAGCATCAAGAAATTAAATCTTCAACTAAATATAAAGAGCGATATTTCACTCTATATGAACCGACAAGAGCTTCAAAGAGTTATTGACAATACCCTTTCAAATGCGATTAAATATACTCCATCTGGCGGGCAGATAAAGGTTAGTTTATATAAAGATGAAGAGAGTACGATTTTTAAGGTTGAAGATAGTGGAGTGGGGATAGAAGATAGCAAAGATATCTTTCAAAGATACTATAGGGGAGATGCCATAAAGGGTGGTTTTGGCATTGGGTTAAATATAGTTAAGAAAATTTGTGAAAAGAGTGGGATAGTGCTAAAAGTTGACTCTAAGGTAGGCAAGGGGAGTAGTTTTTGCTACACTTTCACTTAAGCTAATAGGAGGTTTTATTGGATAAGGTTTTTTCTAAAGCTATTAAAAAACAGTTTGAATTTGATGATTTGGTTGCTACGGTATTTGATGATATGGCAAGCAGATCAATCCCTTTCTACAAGGAAAATATTGAATTAATCACTACTTTTTTATCATCTTTTTTAAATGAAGGCGCTAAGGTTGCTGATTTAGGTTGCTCAACTGCTAGCACTCTAATAGCTCTTAGCAAAAAATGTAATTTTCCATTAAAGCTTTTAGGGGTTGATAGCGCTAAATCTATGATTGAGATTGCAAAATCTAAAGCAAAAGCATATGGAGTTAAAATAGAGTTTTTACAAGAAGATATACTCTTAAGCAGTTTTACAAAATGTGACGCGGTGATAGCAAACTATACTTTGCAGTTTATTAGGCCTCCTAAAAGAGCAGTTTTGGTTAAAAAAATCTATGATTCATTGAATGAAAATGGAGTCTTTATATTTAGTGAAAAGATTTTATATAATGAAAATAGACTAGATAAAATAATGATAGATTACTATTTAGATTTTAAAAAAAGAAATGGATATAGTGAATTTGAAATATCTCAAAAAAGAGAAGCCCTTGAAAATGTGCTAATACCTTATAGTGAAAAAGAGAATTATGAAATGGTGCTAGAAGCTGGTTTTAACAGAGTTGAAACAGTTTTCAAATGGGCTAATTTTGCTACATTTGTAGCTTTTAAATCTTAATTAAAAAGCTCTGGCTTTCTTTTTTTAAGTTGGCTTACAACTCCTATTATCTCATCAACTCCCATCTCTTCATCACTCTCTTCATTTTCAAAGAAAAAATCTATCTCTTTAATGTAAGCTTTACTAGCAGCTTCTAAGTTCTCTTTTTTAACCCCAGCAAAAAACAGCATAGCATTTAGCATATCTGTAACCATTGCGGCTAATTCTTCAACTTCAAGTTCATTACTCATCGCTCTTTTGCTCCTTTTTCATTAAATTTTTAATTTGTCCTAAAACCCTTTCGTAAATAAAACTATCTTTAAAGCCAGGAAGCACTCCTCCACTTGCATTTGGATGACCACCGCCACCCGCAATCTCTTTGGCTATTTTGCTCACATCCACCTTTCCATTAGATCTAAAGCTTACAGTTTTTCTTGAAGTTACATCCATGAAAAAATCAAAATCAGGATTTTTAACTAAAAAATCATTCCCAACTACTGAAACATTTCCTACATTGTAGGTGAGTATTCCCTTGTATCCGTTGTAGATTACACTCATTTTATCTTTATATCTAGAAAGAAGTGAAACCATATGTTTTGAAACTAAATTGCTTAATGTATCATTTGGTAAATCTTTTTGAAAATATCTCTTTTTCATTGAATGCAAAGCATCTTCAAGCGCAATATGAGGCTCTTTTTCTTCAAAATAGTCAATCGAACTACTTAAAAGCTCAAGCAAATAGTCGCTATTTGCCTTATCAAACATAATTCTATTTATCTCTTTTGCAGTTGCAATCATGCCAAGAGCCACCTTGCCAAGTTCAAAATCTTCATCTTTATCAAGCCAAATATCCACAGCATTTACAACTTTTGCAAATTTTTCAAGCTTTAAATCTTCCCCATAAATAGAAGAGAAAAAATCATAAGTTATCTTTGTTGCTGATCTTGAGTCGTCTAAAAAGTACCACTTAAACTCTTCATATGAATCTTCACCGCTTTTATGATGGTCAAGAAGTAAAATTCTAGCTTCACTTGAAGCATTTTGTAGTTCATTTTCAAACTGTTCGCACTGTTTTGTTGTTATATTTAAATCTGTAATTAAGATAATATTTTTTTTCGCTTTTCTCTCTTCTAGCTCTTCTAAAATCTCTCCAAAGCGCTCTTCTATCTCTTTTCCATAGTTTGAATTATAAAAACTTATATTTTTAAAATAGTGTTTTGTTATAAATTGACAACCATACCCATCTAAATCTGTATGAGATAGATGAAATATATGATATTCACCCATTAAATTCCTTTAATTAAAATTCTTTAAGATCAATTGAGCCTAACACTTCAAAAGAGACGCTAGGATCAATCTCTGCATGGCTTAAAACTACAACTTCTAATCCAAATTTTTCAAAAATATCCACTAAAGATTTTCTTAAAAGTGGATCAACTATAAGCACAACAGGAGCCACGCCTTGATTTAAAATCCTTTGTGCTTCGCCTGTTACCGTTTGAACTAAACTATTTATCTGCCCAATGCTTAGCATTAAATCTCTTGAATTATCTCTTTGCTTTAACGCATCTAAAAGTTTTTGCTCACTATCAGTATTGAAAGTTAAGAGTTTTAATCCATCTTCATCTTTATAAAGTTTAGTTATAACTCTTGCTAATTTGGATCTAACTTGCTCTACAATAATGTCAACATTTTTAGTTACTTCTGCTACATCACTAATTGTTTCTAAAATGGTAAGCAGATCTTTTATTGGAATGTGCTCATGAAGAAGTGCTTTTAACACCTTTTGAATAAGCCCAACATTTGCAACTTGCAAACAATCTTCCACAACAACAGGGTAATCTTGTTTTAATTTATTTACTAAGTTTTGTACCTCTTGTCTTGTTAAAAGCTCCTCAGCATACTTTTTAACAAGCTCACTCATATGGGTAGATATGACTGTTGCTGGATCAACTGCAGTGTATCCTTTTATGATTGCATCTTCTTTTAACTCTGGTTCAATCCATAGCGCATCTAGCCCAAAAGCAGGCTCTTTTGTAGGCATTCCTTCAATCTCATCAGTCACAAGCCCGCTATCCATAGCTAAAAATTTATCTGGGTAAATTTCACCCTCTCCAATCTCTATTCCTTTTAATTGAATTTGATAATGATTTGGGTTTAAATGAAGATTATCTCTAATTCTAACTTGAGGCATTAAAAATCCAAAATCTTGAGCTATCTTTCTTCTCATGCTTCTTATTCGCTCAAGCAAGTCCCCACCTTGATTTGGATCTGCTAATTTAATTAACTGATACCCTAAATCAAGCTCAAGTATCTCAAGTTTTAAAATATCCTCAAGTGCACTCTCTTCCTCTTTTCTTATCTCTTCTTGACTCTTTTTAGGTGGTTTTCTCTCCTCTTTCTCCTCTTTTTCAGCTTTGGGGAGTGGCTTTAAAAGATTTAAAACCATATGTCCCTCTTTGGTTTGCTTCATAAGATACCCAATTGATAAAAAAGTGATACCTACAAAGCCAAGAGAGAGTGTTGGAAGTCCTGGAACTAGAGCAAAAATGAGTAGTATAAATCCAACAATAAGCAAGGTTTTATGCTCATCTAGAAGCTGAGTTATAGCTCCTTCAGCAAAGTTTGTCTCCTCTTTACTAGCTCTAGTAATGATAATGCCAGTAGCAGTTGAAGAGATGAGAGCTGGAAGTTGCGAAACTAAGCCATCTCCAATGGTTAAAAGGGTGTAAGTTTGAGCGCTTGTAGCTACATCTAAATCATTTTGAAAAATACCAATTAAAAAACCACCAATTATATTTACAATAGTAATGATGATTCCAGCTACCGCGTCACCCTTTACAAACTTACTAGAACCATCCATAGCCCCATAAAAGTTTGCTTCTTGAATGATATTTTCTCTTCTTTCCCTAGCTGTTTTCTCATCAATTAATCCAGCATTTAAATCAGCATCAATTGCCATCTGCTTTCCAGGCATTGCATCAAGAGTGAATCTTGCTGCAACTTCTGCAACCCTAGTTGAGCCTTTTGTGATAACCATGAAGTTAATTAAAACCAGTATTGTAAAAACGACAATACCTATGACATAGTTTCCGCCCACTACAAACTGCCCAAAACTAGAGATGATGTCACTTACCGCGTCAGGCCCCTCATGCCCTTTGCTTAGAATCATCCTTGTAGTTGCAATATTTAGTGCTAATCTAAAAAGTGTGATTATCAATATTAGTGTTGGAAATGTTGTTAAATCTGTTGGCTTTGGAATGTAGAGTGAAATCAAAATAATCAAAACAGATATTGCTAAAGAGATAGTTAAGAAAAAATCAAGCACACCACTAGGAAGTGGGACTATGATGATTGCGACAATCGCCAAGATAAAGGCGACAATTGTCAAATCTTTCGCACGAATAATAGGCTCAAGATATGGAGCAATTAGCGCTAAAATATTTCTTTTAGATTTAGCCAAATAAAGCCCCTATCTTTTTAAAACATCTTCAAGCGTCATGCTATCTAAAAAATCATCAATTTTTGTTTGAAGCTTATTAAAAATTGGCCAAATTTTGCAAAATTGAGCATTTTTGCTAGGGCAACACTCAGGTGAAGGAGTGCACTCAAAGACGCTAGTTGGCCTCTTTTCAGCAGACTCAATAATCCTTTTTATAGTAATATTTCTAGACTCTGGCGCAAGCATAAAGCCTCCATGAGCACCTTTAAAAGAGTTTAGTATGCCCTCTTTAGCAAGCCCTTGTAAGATTTTTGCTAAAAAACTTTTAGATATCCCAAGCTGGGTTGAGAGTGTTTCAACATCTTGAGGGGAGTCTTTTTGGGCGATCATTATAATTGATAGTAAAGCATATTCGCTAGCTTTAGTTAAAAGCATAATTTAACCTCTTAAATTTAAATAGGACTATTATAGTACTAAATTTTCTCTGCAACTATGTTTAAACCTTCAAAAGCCCTATTCAGCAAGAATTATGTTTTTTTTGATATTATAACGCTTCAAAATTACCAATCAGGAGGTCATCATGGCTTTAGATTCGGCGAAAAAACAAGAGATTGTTTCAAAATTTGCCAGGAAAGAGGGAGATACAGGTTCTCCAGAGGTTCAAATAGCTCTACTTACAAATAGAATCACATATTTGACAGAGCATTTAAAAACAAATAAAAAAGATCACTCTTCAAGACTTGGGCTTTTAAAGTTAGTTGGTAGAAGAAAGCACTTAATGAAGTATTTGAAGAAGAAAGATTATACTCGTTTTTCTGAAATCGTAAGCGAGCTTGGCTTAAGAGACAAATAATCACTGTTGGCGGTACTCCGCCAACTCCACAAAACAAACTTTCTACAACCCCTTTTTTTTTAAATCTTCTTACTAATTTTTTATAATATCATTTAGCCATTGTTTATCAGATGTTTTATACGGTTTTTCGTATATTTACATAAAAATTGTGTATTTATTATTGTAAATTCGTATAAATATGATAGAATATAAGCTTTAAAGTATGTTTTTGATGGTTTTTTAATTAATTTAAGATATACTTACAAAATGAAAACAAAAGATATTTTCAATCTACTACATAATGCGGTAGAGTCAAAACATTTTGGTAAAAAGATAAGTCAAAAAGAGATGGCGGAAAATTTAGGTGTCTCAATGAGGACATATCAAGATTGGAAACTAGGAAACTCCGAACCCCAAGCCGTAAAAGCTATCATGAAGATGCTTTGTGAGCTTGATGAAGAAGATGTTTCATATGTTTTAAAAAGAATTTGCCGAGGACTAAAGGAGTCAAATGAATAGTCTTACGAAGAATGAGAGAAAATGTCTTGATGAGCTTTTTGATTCTCTTTATCCCCCTAAAAATACCCTTTTAATGAGATTATTTAAAAAACTTTGTCTGCTTCTATCTTTCAAAAAATATTTTAATAAACCCTGAAATAAACTTTAGCCTAACTGGCTCAAGTTTATTTATCTTCTTTATATTATGTTTGCTATTGACATCATCACACTCAATTTAGTATAATACTCTTAGCAATCAAAAAGGAAGAGTGCTAAATGCCACAAATTAGTAAAAGAGATTTAATTTTAGATTCAATCATAAAAGCTTACTTAGAAGAGAATCTTCCAATTGGCTCAATGGAGCTTGGCATTAGAATGGAAGAGATGATTCCAGCTTCTACCATTAGAGTCTATTTTAAAAAACTCTCACAAGAGGGGGCTTTAACTCAGCTTCATGTAAGTGGAGGAAGAGTTCCAACAAAATCTGCAATGCAAGAGTATTGGAGAGAAAAAATTGATGTTAATAAAACTATTTTTTTAAATGATGAGATTAAAAAAATTGTAAATGAATACAATATATACTGCCTTGTAAATAGAGTAAAAGATTTAAGATTAGAAGAGATTATAAATGTAGAAAATAGGTTTTTACTTCTACTTTTAGGTGAAGAGTTTTTGGTTTTAAAGTATCAAGAACCAGTGTTTAGATTCTTAACAAGTTTGATAGGTGCTTCATTAAAGGAGTTAGAGAGTATTTGTAAACAAGTTGGACTTTTTGAATTAAGCGATAAAGCTTCTAGGATAAGTAGTGTTGATATTTTGTTAAAAGAGGGAGAGATGAGCATATATGAAGTTACAAAAGAGTCAAATAATAATAAAAATTTTACTCTTTTTTTAAATCCTAATTTCCCTGCATCTCTTAGTGATGGACTCTATTTTGAGGATCTTTTACCAGAGGGGTACATGGCTTTAAAACAAAAAGCAAGCTTTAAAGGCGAAGAGGCTGAACTGTTTTGCCTTGGGGATTTATATGTTGATTATGAGCAGTTTTTAAATGAGATTAAGGAGAGTTCATGAGTGAAAAAGAGCTAAATGAAGAGGAAATTTTAGAAGCTTCACAAGATGAGATAGCAGCTAATAGCGAAGACTCAAATGGTGAAGAGATAGCTAAATTAGAAGAAAAAATAGCCCAGCTTGAAGATAGATATTTAAGAGCTAATGCTGAGTTTGAAAATTTTAGAAAAAGATTGGAAAAAGAGAAGATGCAAGCTATCTCTTATGCACACGAACAGTTTGCAAAAGATTTGCTACCAGTTATTGATACTTTAGAGATTGCATTAACTTCTAGCAAAGATAGTGAAAATAGTGAAAAGATACTTGAGGGAATCTCTTTAACAATTGATCAATTTTTAAAATGTTTTCAAAAGCATGGAATTGAAGCAATTAGTACAGATGGAGAGTTTGATCCTAATGTTCATGATGCAGTTATGCAAGTTGAAAGTGAGGATCATAAAAATGGTGAGATAGTTCAAGTTCTCCAAAAAGGCTACACCATTAAAGATCGGATTTTGCGACCTTCTATGGTTAGCATTGCAAAATAAATTATTGAAAGGAAAAAAATGGGAAGAGTAATAGGAATTGACCTTGGAACAACAAACTCATGTGTTGCTGTTTATGAAAGAGGAGAGAGTAAGGTAATTACGAATAAAGAGGGGAAAAATACAACTCCCTCAGTAGTTGCTTTTACTGATAAAGGTGAGGTTTTAGTGGGAGATACAGCAAAAAGACAAGCTGTAACAAACCCAGAAAAAACTATCTATTCCATTAAAAGAATTATGGGGTTAATGTGTAATGAAGAGGCTGCTAAAGAGGCTAAAACAAGACTTCCATACTCTATTGTAGATAGAAATGGAGCTTGTGCGATTGAGATTGCAGGGAAAGTTTATACACCCCAAGAGATAAGTGCTAAAGTTTTGATGAAGTTAAAAGAAGATGCTGAGGCATTCTTAGGTGAGCCTGTGACTGACGCAGTAATTACAGTTCCAGCTTATTTTAATGATGCTCAAAGAAAGGCAACAAAAGAGGCAGGAACTATTGCAGGATTAAATGTTTTAAGAATTATAAATGAACCAACTGCCGCAGCTCTTTCTTATGGGCTTGATAAAAAAGAGGCTGAAAAGATTGTAGTTTATGACTTTGGTGGTGGTACATTTGATGTTACTGTTTTAGAGACTGGAGATAGTGTTGTTGAAGTTTTAGCAACTGGTGGAAATGCGTTTTTAGGTGGAGATGACTTTGATAATAGGCTAATTGATTGGTTGATTGATGAGTTTAAAGATGCAAATGGAATCGATCTTAAAAATGATGTTATGGCTCTTCAAAGACTCAAAGAGGCTGCTGAGAATGCGAAAAAAGAGCTCTCTTCTGCTAGTGAAACTGAGATAAATCTTCCATTTATTACAGCTGATGCCTCTGGTCCCAAGCACTTAGTTAAAAAACTTACAAGATCTAAATTTGAAAGTATGATTGAAGATTTAGTTGAAGAGACAATTAGCAAAATCAATTCAGTTGTTAAAGATGCAGATTTAAGTAAAGATGAGATTCAAGAGATAGTTATGGTTGGTGGCTCAACTAGAGTTCCGCTTGTTGGAGAAAGAGTAAAGGCTGCGTTTAATAAAGAGTTAAATAAATCTGTAAACCCTGATGAGGTAGTTTCAATGGGAGCTGCCATACAAGGCGCTGTAATTAAAGGGGATGTAAAAGATGTTCTTTTGCTTGATGTTACGCCACTTAGCTTAGGGATTGAAACTTTAGGCGGAGTTTTAACTAGAGTTATTGAAAAAGGAACAACAATTCCTGTTAAAAAGACTCAAACTTTCTCAACAGCAGAAGATAATCAACCAGCAGTTACCATCCATGTTTTACAAGGTGAAAGAGAGTTTGCAAGAGATAATAAATCTTTAGGACAATTTAATCTTGAGGGCATTCCTCCAGCGCCAAGAGGTGTTCCGCAAATTGAGGTAGTTTTTGATATTGATGCAAATGGAATTTTAACTGTTTCAGCAAGTGATAAAGCTACAGGAAAAGCTCAAGAGATTAAAATTACTGGAAGTTCAGGGCTAGATGAAGCTGAAATTGAGAAAATGGTAAAAGATGCAGAGCTTCATAAAGAGGAAGATAAAAAGCGAAAAGAGGCAGTTGATGCTAGAAATCAAGCTGACTCGCTAGCTCATCAAACTGAAAAATCTTTAAGTGAGATAGGTGATGCAATCTCGGCTGAGGATAAGAGCACAATTGAGAGCGCCTTAAATGCTCTAAAAGAGACGCTAAAAGATGAAAATGCTACAAAAGAGCAGATAGATGAGAAGGTAAAAGCCTTAACAGAAGCTAGCCATAAATTAGCAGAAGCTATGTATAAAAAAGATCAAGATGGAGCAGGAGCAGGCGGTGGCGCAGACAAAAGCGCTAAGAAAAGCGACGATGATGTAATTGACGCTGAAGTAGAATAAGAGTAAGTCGCCAGTGGCGACTTACCTACTCAATGTGAAGTTTCTCTTTAAAGTGTTTATCTACATCAAAAAATAGTTCCCCATTTGAATTTCTAAATGTAAGTTTTGAGTTATTTAACTCTTTTATATTTTTTAACCCCATTACTGAGAGTAAAACCTTCATGCTTTTCATAAGATTTTTATGATAATTTCCTATTCTTTCTCCATTTTGAGTAACTAAAAATGATGCTCGTTTTTTTGGATCTTGTGTTGCCATCCCAACTGGACACACATGTGAGCCATATCCTGAACAAACCCTAGCTCTAATGCACCCTCCACTCATCATAAAACCTCTAGCTATCCCAACCGCGTCTGCTCCCATACAAAGCGTAATTATTGCATCATCTGGAGTCAAAATTTTCCCACTAGCTATGATTTTTATCCTATCTCTCAGCTTGTACTCTGTGAGTAGATAATTTAGTATATATAAGGCATTATTTGTTGTAAGACCTATTGGCTCCATCAGCTCTAGTGGGGCAGTAGCACTTCCCCCCTCGCCACTATCAACACTTATAAAATCTGGCAGATTTTTGCCTTCTTTTGCTCTATTTGCAATCTTTTCTACCAAATCTTTTACAGATAGATAATCAGAAATGACAATTTTAAATCCAACAGGTTTTTGTGAGAGAGTTTGAAGATTTTCAACAAAATCTAGTAACTCTTCTATGGTTCTTGCGTGTGGAAATCTATTTGGAGAGGCTATATCCTTCCCCTCAGGCACTCCTCTATAATATGCTACATCAGCAGTAACTTTTTTGCCAGATAGTTTTCCACCAGTTTGCTTTGCCCCTTGGGCTATTTTAATCTCTGTCATGCGGCAAAACTTCATAACTTTTTGGTACCTTAGTGGATCAAAATTTCCATCTCTATCTCTTACCCCATAAAGCCCAGAGCTCATTTGAAAGATGATATTTGGAATATCTTCTGGCACTTCTTTTGGAAAAGCCTCAAGTGGAGCATTCCAGTTTACTCTAAAGAGTATGTGCGTATCTTTATCGTATAGATATGTATTTTGTGTTTTTTTATTTAAAAGGATAGTTCTATACCATTTTAAAGCAACTTTTTGATTGAAAAAGAATAACCCCAACTTATGAACAAATTCAGCCAAAGCACTACTTTTTACAATCTCTAAATAATCACTATTATTTAAGTCTGGTTTATGTGTATAGATATGATTTGATGTAAGTGAGCCTTCTCCTATGTTGATAGTAAGCTTGCTAGAGGCTCCTGCTAAGCTAAAAGCTCTTACAGCTTCAGGTGAGAGTGAACCATCACTCATGGCTGAACGGATAATGGGTGAAAAAGATTTAAAAGGAATCTCCCTCTCTTCTCCAAAAGTGACACTCATATCTTCCTCTACTTCATCTTCATTTAAAACTGTATTTGCATGTTTTATGATGATTCTTGAGCCATCAAATGGTTGAGATACTGAAAAAGATTGAAAGTTTGGAACATCTTTAGCAGCTTTATAAACCCAATCAACTTTATCTTTTGATTGATAAAAAGTCTCTTCAGCAAAATATTGCCTTAGTGGCTCTCTTAATGCTTCAAAAAGATACCTAAAACGACCAATTACTGGATAGTTAATGAGCAAGGAGTGCTTTCTTTGAACAAATTTGTCATAAACCCAAAGCATAAGTATAAAGATGACAAAAAGAAGAATAAAGATTTCTAAAAAATCAACAAAAAAACCCCAAACAGAGTGAGCAAGTTGCATCGGTAGCCTTTTTGAAAAATTGGTACCATTTTAGCTTCTCTTTTATAAAAGCTTTATATAATCTATTGCCAAAAAATATTTAATCAAAGTTTATAATTTATCGATACAATAAATATAAAAAAAGGTTACATTTTGAAACTACTCTTTTTGCCATTTTTTCTATCCACTCTGCTTTTCTCACAAACTTTAACTAATGAAGAAGCTTTTAAAGCCAATATTTCTCAAAATGAGAATGGGGTTGAGGTTAGCATTAGTATTGGTGAGAATATCTTTTTATATGAAGAGGAGATAGATATATCTTTAGTTAAGCCTGAACTTAAAAGTTTAAATCCCTTCATAAACTTTCCTAATCCAGAAAAATTTGATAACTATTTAGTCTATTTTGATGAGTTTAAAGCTTTAGTTCCTTGGAGCGTCCTATCTAAGCTTGGCGTAGAAAAGGGTGATTTTTTTGAGGTAAAACTCTCTTGGCAAGGGTGTTCAAAACAAGGTTTTTGCTATCAGCCAATGAATTACAATGTGGGCTTTAATGAGATAGGAAAAAACTCAACCACTCTTTCAGAACATGATGCTATCGCACAAAATCTTTTAGAAAAAGGATTTTTGTGGGTTATTGTTAGTTTTTTTGGGTTTGGATTGCTTTTATCTTTAACACCTTGTCTTTTTCCAATGATACCCATACTCTCTTCCATCATAGTTTCCCACGGTGGAGAAAAATTAGGTAGTAAAAAAGGATTTTTCCTAGCTTTAACCTATGTTTTATCTATGGCAATTGCTTATACCATAGTTGGAGTTTTAGCAGGGCTTTTTGGGGCTAATATGCAGGCTTTGTTTCAAGTTCCATGGATTATATGGCTATTTAGTTTAGTTTTTGTAGCTTTATCTTTATCTATGTTTGGTTTTTATGAGTTGCAAATGCCAAGTTTTATTACCAAAAAACTCTCATTTGCAAGTGATAAAAAAGATGGGATTGTAGGTGTTGCTATAATGGGCTTTCTATCTGCTTTGATAGTTGGACCATGCGTGGCTGCGCCGCTAGCTGGAGCGTTGCTTTACATTGGCCAAAGCGGAGATGCACTTTTGGGAGGAGTTGCGCTATTTGTAATGAGTCTTGGCATGGGTTTGCCACTTTTACTAATAGGTGCGTCAGCTGGCAAATTGCTACCAAAACCAGGCCCTTGGATGGATGCTACAAAAGCATTTTTTGGCATAACTCTTTTGGCTTTAGCTATTTGGATGCTAGATAGGGTCATTCCTTCTCACATTTCACTAATACTTTATGGAGTTTTAGCTCTATTTACCTCAGTTTATATGGGTGTGCTTGAGAGAGCAAAAGAGGGTGGTTGGTGGAGGTTTTTAAAAGGAGTTGCACTTTTAATTTTATTATATGGCATATTTTTAATTGCAGGAGGAGTTGCAAAAGGGGAGAATCCTTTAAATCCACTTGAGCCTTTTAGCCTAAAAGGGGAGCTTGTACAAAAAGATAGTTTAGGGTTTGAGTATATAAGCTCAGTCAAAGAGCTAGA
>JAAYLJ010000043.1 GCA_012521935.1 Campylobacteraceae bacterium
CGCTATATTGCTCATCAATTATCTTGATTTCAATGCCTAAATTTTCTAAATTTCTTTTCATTCCCTCACCAATCTTTAAAGCATAAACCATAGTTGCTTTACTAAATAGGGGAGGAATTACTCTTCCAGCCCCTAAACCCTTTGTCATTTCATCACTATTTGGAACTTTTCCTAAATTTATTAAATGTTTATATATAGGATTTTCAATGATTTCATCAATGAGAGTCTCTTTTTTATTTTTAGAGACTATGACAAAAAATTTTGCGCTATTAAATCTACTGCTTAAGCTTTTTTTATCCTCGCTTGGAAAAACAATATAAGATGTTTGTGATTTTGGCTTAATTTTTAGAGATTTTTGTTGTAAAAATAGGTTTGCACACTTTCTTCTGCCATTTTTTAAATATTTTGAAAAAGTTGGTCTAGAAATCCCCATAATTTTTGCGCACTCTTCATGATATAGATTTTTTACATCAGTTAAATACATAGCCTCCAACTCTTCATGCAAAAGAATCTCTTCTTCATTTAAGTTACTATCTAGTGGCCCAACATGTAAAGTTTTAGGTTTGCATCTAAGTTTATAGGAGAATTTAGGCATTTGCTTCCTTGCTCTTTTTTCATTGATTGTACCATTTATTTTATCATTAAAATATTACAGATGATAATTTTTATCCTTGACAAATAATTATTATTAAGTTACTATTTCAACATATTTTTATTAGGAGGAAGTTATGGGATGTGACACAGGAGTTGTTGCAAGAGAAGAGCCAAAGGTTGAAAATACTCAAACCAATCAAGAAAATATTAAGGAGAAGAAAAGCATGAGTTCTACAATGGTTTTAAGAAAAATGCCAGAATTTAAAATGGCAGCATATGATTCAAAAACAGGGCATTACACAACAGTTTCAAGTGAGGATTATAAAGGTAAATGGACTGTAATTTGTTTTTATCCAGCAGACTTTACATTTGTTTGTCCAACAGAAATTGCAGCTATGAATGCAAAGTATGATGAGTTCCAAGAGCTTGGAGTTGAAATTTTACCTGTATCAACTGATACAAAATTTTCACACAAAAGATTTGTTGAAACTGAGCCAATTTTAAAAGGTTTAAAATTAACTATGGGCGCTGATGCAAATAAAGCTGTAAGTGAAGCATTTGGAGTTTTAATTGAAGAGGAAGGTGTAGCTCTTAGAGGTAGATTTTTATTTAATCCTGATGGTGTGTGTGTAGCGCAAGAAGTTCAAGCTGACTCAGTTGGTAGAAATGTAAATGAATTTTTAAGACAAGTTAGAGCATGGCAACATGCTACAAAAACTGGTGAAGTATGTCCAGCAGGATGGAGACCAGGAAAGAAAACACTACCAGTAAATACTGATGTAGAAAAAATGACTGGTAGAGTGGGCGATTATATACCCATTGAAGAGATTTTAAGCTAATTAAAGGGGCTTTGCCCCTTTTTTTCTATCTTTTTTAAAGTAGTTTTATTTAAAACTGATAAAATAACCCTTCTTTAATAGTAAAAAAGGAGTGGCGATGATAGATTTAATCAATTCTAAAAGCCACTTAGATTTTTTACTAAAGAGTATGAAAAATAGCAAAGTTGATAATGAAAAAAACCACTCTTTTGCTACCCAAAAACTCACAAAAGAGATAACCTCAACCCTGCTTCTTAAATCACTTTTGAAAAATGAAGCAAATCTTCCATTAGTCAAAGAGAGTTTACAAAACTTTTCATGGGCAAAAAACTCTCCATCTTTAACAAATGAACTTAAAACTTTAGAAAAAGCTTTAGAGAAAGAGCCCTCACTTAAAGAGAGTTTAACACAGTTAAAAAGGATAATTTCAACTCTTTCTTCAAATGATAAGAGTAGCTTGCAAGGTAAAACTCTTAATTCTGGCATCTTTTA
>JAAYLJ010000044.1 GCA_012521935.1 Campylobacteraceae bacterium
ATGATGATATAGAGTGTCTTTTTACTAATGATGAAGAGGTTGGCTTGCTTGGTGCGCATAATTTAAACTTACAACCAAAAAGTAGCTACCTTTTAAATTTAGACAGCGAAGAGGAGGGTGCAATCTTCATAGGCTCTGCTGGCAGTGTGCAAATTGATTCATTAATCCCTTTAAAGCTAAAAGAGGTGCCTAAGGGGCACTTTTTTTATGAAATTAGTTCACCAACTTTTAAAGGCGGCCATTCTGGGCTTGATATAGATAAAAATATACCAAATGCCATCATTGAGCTTGTAAAGTTTTTAAAAAATGAAGATTTAAAGCTAATCTCATTAGATGGAGGCGAGCAGATAAATTCAATTCCAACAAATGCTAAGGCAATTATCGCTACAATGAGTCCTGTAAAAAAAGAGGGATTTATAGTAAAAAAGATTGAAAAAAGTACCAATTTTTACATAGAAAATAAAAATATGGTGTTTGAATATATCTTATCTTTCCCTCAAGGTGTTAATAGCTTTAGTGATGAACTTAGTTTGCCTAGTAAAAGTAGCAATCTTTCCAAAGTTACTACTAACGAAGAGCTTTTTAAGGTAGAGATTTTTGCTAGAGCGGTAGATAAAAAGAGTTTGGATGAGCTTTTTTTAACTCATAAATCTCTTTTAGGTTTTAATGGATTTACTTTAAATGGTAGCAAGATAGATCTTCCATGGGATCCTAACCCATCGCTATTTTCAAAGAAGCTAAAAGAGGTGGCTCTTTTGACATGGGATGAGGTTAAATTTAAAGCTATTCATGCTGGTTTAGAGTGTGGAGTTTTACTTAAAAAGGTAGATAATTTTAAAGAGGCTTGTTCCATTGGGCCAAATATAAAAAACCCTCACACAAAAGATGAAAGGTGTGAAATAAGCTCCATTGGAAGGGTTTTAGAGATTGTAGATAATTTATTAAAAGGGTTTAGTGGAAGTTTGACTTAAAATAAATTATATTTTAGGAAGGAAATATGAACTCAAAGACAAATCACATTGTAGTGGTAGAAGATGAGGTTATCATCGCTTTAGACATAAAGCAATGCCTTGAATCTTTTGGGTATGAGGTAGATGAAATATGCGATAATACTAAGGATGCTCTAAAGGCTATCAAAAAGCACAAACCAGATTTGGTTCTTATGGATATTGTTTTAAAAAAAGATGAAGAGGGAACTGAGGTGGTAGAGTACATTCAAGAGAGTTTAAAAATCCCTGTTGTTTATGTAACAGCCCATAGTGATGAGGCAACTTTAAAAAAAGCTCAAATTACAAAACCATATGGGTATATTGTAAAACCTATTGATGAAAATCAGTTAAATAGCACGATTCAAATCGCACTTTTTAAGAGCAAGCATGATCTTCATCCTGAGCACCGACTAATGGATAGCAATGATTTGGTTAAGTTAAATAGTGGGTTTACCTACAATGTTGTAGATAAACAACTTTTAAAAGATACAAAACCAGTAGTTTTAACAAGAAAAGAGAAAAAATTAGTTGCTTTTTTGGTGGAAAATATAAATAGTACTAAAACATATGAGTCCATTTTGGAAAATGTTTGGTATGACAAATATACTAATACTGCTACTTTAAGATCTTTAGTAAGGCGCATTAGAGAGAAAATTGGAGATGAAGTAATAGAAAATATCACCTCTGTTGGATATAGAATTAGCACAAGAGAATAAAGCTATGAAATATGATTTTGACAAAATTATAGATAGAAAAAATACAAATTCTTCCAAATGGGATACAACTAAAGATGAAGTTTTGCCCATGTGGGTTGCTGATATGGACTTTGAAGTTGCACCTAAGATTATAAAAACCATCATCAATAAGGCAAAACATGGAGTTTTTGGCTATCCAATAGTGCCAGAAAAGTTTTATGATGCAGAGATAAATTGGTGGAAAAAAAGATATAACTACCATATAAAAAAAGAGTGGATAAGCCAAGTTATTGGTGTAGTTCCCTCTCTTAGTGCTATCATTCAAGCTTTTTGTCAAAAGGGAGATAAAGTTTTAGTACAACACCCTGTATATCATGTATTTGACGCAGTTATCCAAAAAAATGAGCTAGAGGTAGCAACAAATGATTTGATTTATGAAAATGGTAGATATAGGATAGATTTTGAAGATTTTGAAAATAAAGTAAAAGATGAAAAAGTTAAGCTTTTTATCCTTTGCAATCCGCACAACCCAGTAGGAAGAGTGTGGGACAAAGATGAGTTAAGACAAATGGGCGAGCTTTGCATAAAGCATAATGTTATCGTGCTTAGCGATGAAATACATAGAGATTTAGTCTATAAAAACTATAAATATACTCCATTTTGTAGCATAAATGAAGAGTTTTTACAAAATTCCATCACTTGCACTGCTCCTAGCAAAACCTTCAATATCGCTGGACTTAAAGCTTCAAGCATAATTGTTGCAAATGAAAATTATAAACAAAAAATAGATAAAGTTTTAAATCAAAACATTTTAAGTAGTATAAATATATTTGGGATTGAAGCTTTCATAACTGCATATGAGAGTTGCGAGGATTGGCTAGATGAGCTTTTGATTTACCTTGAAAAAAATAAAGACTACTTAATTAGCTTCATAGATAAAAATCTTCCAAAATTAAAAGTAGTAGAGCCTGAAGCTACTTATCTTTTATGGTTAGATATTTCAAAATTAAATATAAATTCAAAACTCTTAGCCAAAAAACTTGAAGAATTAGGAAAATTACGAATCATTCCTGGCCTTGTTTATGGAGAAAATGGAGATAATTTTATAAGAATAAACATTGCATGTCCGCTTGAGGTTTTAAAAGATGGATTAAAAAGATTAGAAAATGGGATTAAACTCTTAAAGTATCAAACCTGATGATATACTCCAAACCCTCTTCCATTTTAAGTTCTATAACCCCTTTTAATTGATGTTTAACAAGCTCATTTACTAAATACATTCCCAAAGATGAGCTATTTTTATCTTTAAATGAGTTGTTTTTTCCATCATCTTTTACTCTTAATTCATAAAAATTACCATTATCTCTCATCGCAACACTAATGGCTCCATGATGAGTATTTTTAAAGGCATGTTTGTAAGCATTAGTTACAAGTTCATTAACTATCTGCCCACAAGCTATGGCTCTATCTATCTCTAAAATCATCCCCTCGCAAGATATAGAAAAATCTATCTTTTTCTCATCCATAGCAAATGAGTCGCTTAAGTGTTTTACTAAAGCGTATAGATACTCTTTCATATCTATATGATTTAACTCTTTTGTAGCATACAAGCTTGAGTGGACTAACTCCATAGCTTTAATGCGATTTTGGAGACTTAAGAACATAGATTTAATCCTATCTTCATCTACTCTTCTTGATTGCATTCTAATAAGTCCTACTATGATTGCTAAATTGTTTTTCACTCTATGATGAAGCTCTTTTAGTAGGAGTGTTTTCTCTTCATTAGAGTTTTCAAGCCTTAATTTTGCATCAGTTTTTTCTTGAACTTCCACCCTTAAGTAAGAAGTTTTAGACTCTACCAAATCCTCTAAATGCAAATTTACTTTGCGAAGGCTCTCTTGTTGTTTACTGTGCATTAAGATGATGGAGTCAAAATATTTCTCTACTAAAGCTATCTCATTTTTATCAGTTTTGTTTTCCAAAAAAGCATTTTTTGTATATAAACTAAGCCTATTTTGAACCTCTTTTATAGGTTTTAATATATATTTAATTCCTAAAATAGCCATGGCAAAAAAGAGTAAATTTATAAAAATCATCCAAAACAAAAGAGTTTTATAAGATAAAAGAAAGAAATTTTTAGCATTCATTACCACTTCTATTTTTATGTTTGGATATTTTGGAAGAGTTTTTGCAAAAAAATGAGGATCCCTTTTGAAAAAACCATCTGGCGTGGTAGCAAAAGCTAAATAATTACTTCCATCTAAAACCCCAACATAATATATATGCTCACCCACTATCTCATTTAGGTAGATAAAAAGAGCTTTTTCATCTTTAAGTAAATTTTCAACCGCAGGAGAGAGCGTATTAAATATCTCATTTTCACTATTTAAAATAATCTCTTGACATATTGAATTAGTACTTTTTTTATACAAAATAGTGGAAAAACAGAGTTGAAAAATGAGCAAAATAGATATGAGTGCAAAAATTTGATGGGTTAGTTTTTGATTTTTTAAAAATCTCATTGAGGCTTAAAACCCTCTTTACTAAAGCAAAACTCTTGCAAAAAACACTCATCCTCGCAGCTTGGATTTCTAGCTTTACATATGTATCTGCCAAAAAGCACCATCCCTTGATGAAGATGATTTAAATCTGTTTTAAAAACCTTTGTCAAATCCTTCTCAGTCTCTTCAACAGTTTTTGCTTTAGTTAAGCCAAGTCTATGCGAAACCCTAAAAACATGAGTATCAACAGCCATGAAATTTTCATTTTTATACTCAATCAAAACTACATTTGCTGTTTTTCTACCAACCCCTGGCAGTTTTATTAACTCTTCTTGATTAAGAGGTATCTTCCCATCAAACTCCTCCATTACCATTTTTGCCATAGCAATTAAATTTTTAGATTTATTATTAAAAAATGAGCAACTTTGTATGAGAGTAGTTATATCTTCTAGTTTAGCTTTAGCTAAAGATTTTACATTTGGAAAGCTTTTAAAAAGCTCTGGAGTGATGATATTTACTCTTTTATCAGTGCACTGTGCAGACAAAATAACTGCTACTAATAACTCATACAAAGAGCCATACTCTAACTCGCTTTTAGCGTTTTTGTACCTATTAATTAGCCTAGATTTTATTGTTTTTATATCTTTATTTTGAATCTTTTTCATAAAATCCATTATACAAATAGATGATATAATTCACCTTTAAAGCCCATTTAGTTACAATATTAAAATTTTAAAATTCAAGAAGGATTTGGTATGAAAAAACTGTTAATAGGTTCTTTATCTTTGGTTGCAGCACTTAGTTTAAATGCTGCGGTTTATGCAACTGTAAATGGCGAAGAGATTACAGATGGAGATATTGCCATTTTGATGCAAGTAGCCCCTGAGCAAGTCTCTTTTAACTCTTTACCAGAAGATGCAAAAAAACAACTTTTAGATCAAGCCATTGAGAGAAAACTTCTTACCGCTTATGCCAAAAAAGAGGGTATTGAAAATGATGAAAATTATAAAAAAGCTTTAGCTCAAGTTAAAAATGAGATAGCTCTTGAGAGTTGGATGAAAAATATATTTGATAAAGTTAAGCCCGAAGAAGCAGACATGAAAAAATTTTATGATGATAATGTAGATAGATTTGTTCAGCCAGCTAGAGTGAAGGCTAGACATATTTTGGTTAAAGAAGAGAGTGATGCTGCAAATATTATAAATGAAGTTAAAAACTTAAAAGGTGATGAATTAAAAGAGAAATTCATTGCTTTAGCTAAAGAGAGATCAATTGAGCCAAACGCTTCACAAAGCGGAGGAGATTTAGGATGGTTTGCTAAAGGAGAGATGGTTGAATCTTTTAGTAATGCTTCATTTGCCCTTGAATCAGGTGAAGTTTCAAAAATGCCAGTAAAAACACAATTTGGCTACCATGTAATCCTAAGTGAAGGGAAAGAGGCAGATCAAAAAGTAAGTTATGATAGAGCAAAAGGGCAAATTGAAAACATTTTAAAAATGGAAATTTTTAGAGTACAAGTTGCAAATCAAGCTTCAAAATTAAGAGAGGGCGCACAAATATCTATTAAAAAATAAAGGGGAAATGATGGCAAAAGTTTTAGATCTATTTAGTCCAGGTGTGATTTTTGGTAAAGATATTACAAAACTTTACAATCACGCCAAAAAAGAGGGTTTTGCCCTGCCAACAGTTAATGTTGTGGGCTCAAATTCAATCAATGCAGTTTTAGAAGCAGCAAAGATTGCTAATTCGCCAGTAGTCATTCAATTTTCCCATGGAGGGGCAAGTTTCATGGGAGGCAAGGGCATTCCTAGTGATGAAGCTGCTATTATGGGGGCGATTTCTGGCGCAACACATATTCATATGTTGGCAAAATCTTACAATGTTCCTGTGATTTTACATACTGATCACGCTTCAAGAAAACTTTTGCCTTGGATAGATGCACTTTTAGAAGCAGGAAAAGAGCACTTTAAACAAACTGGCAAACCACTTTTTAGCTCTCACATGATTGATCTATCGGTTGAATCATTGGAAGAAAACATCTCTACTTGCGAAGAGTATTTAAAAATCATGAGTGAACTAGGCATGAGTTTAGAGATAGAGCTAGGCATAACTGGTGGCGAGGAAGATGGAGTTGATAATACTGGAGTTGATAATGCGCTTTTATACACTCAACCAAAAGAGGTTGCTTATGCGTATGAAAGACTTAGCAAAATTAGTGATGATTTTACAATTGCAGCTTCATTTGGAAATGTTCATGGAGTTTATAAGCCTGGAAATGTAGTTTTAAAACCTGAGATTTTAAATAGTTCACAAGCATATATTGAAAAGAATTTAAAAACTTCCAAAAAACCAGTTAATTTTGTATTTCACGGAGGATCTGGCTCTTCATTAGAAGAGATAAGAGAAGCGGTGAGTTATGGTGTGGTTAAGATGAACATTGATACTGACACTCAGTGGGCTTACTGGGATGGAGTAAGGGCTTATGTTGAAAAATATGAAGGATATTTACAAGGACAAATAGGAAATCCAGAAGGAAATGACAAGCCAAATAAAAAGTATTATGATCCAAGAAAATGGCTAAGAGAGGGCGAAAAGAGCATGGTTGAAAGACTCCAGATTGCTTTTGAGGATTTGAATGCTTTAGATAGAAACTAATGATTTTTCTCCTTTAGT
The DNA here is from genome assembly GCA_012521935.1 of Campylobacteraceae bacterium. Classification (GTDB taxonomy): domain Bacteria; phylum Campylobacterota; class Campylobacteria; order Campylobacterales; family Campylobacteraceae; genus JAAYLJ01. Next base: position 6,859 of record JAAYLJ010000044.1, read on the forward strand.
TTAGCAAAAATATAGATTTAAAAAGGGGTAAAGATGCAGACACACGAAGATATTTTGAGGAATCTCTCTATTTTAGAGAATGAAAATAGAGAGTGTTTTTTTGTATATTTGAAGATTATTGCACTTCCAGCTGCTGTTTACCTCTATTTTTTACTTGGATATTTTAATATTTTTAAGTTTCAAGTTGGATTTCATAGTGTTGTTTTAATTGGAA
>JAAYLJ010000045.1 GCA_012521935.1 Campylobacteraceae bacterium
CACTAAAATCCCAATAGCTCCAAAAACTATGATAAGAGTTGTTGGATCTTTAGAAAAGAATCTTTTATTTTTCAAAGTTTTTCCTAGTAACTTCAAAATAATCAATATTTTTTAGAAAAATTTCAGTTAGTTTTGGATCAAACTGCTCTCCTAGCTCATCTTGAAAGTATGAGATAATTTTCTCAATGGGCCACGCTTTTTTATAAACTCTATCATGTCCTAGTGCATCATACACATCTGCTATGGCAGTAATTCTTCCATAAATATGTATCTCTTCACCCTTTAATTTTCTAGGATATCCAAGACCATTCCAAAACTCATGATGCTCATGAGCCACAATAGCCGCTGTTTGTAAAAGCTCTCTTTTTGAGTGTTTTAATAGTTCATAACCTACTGCTGTATGGGTTTGCATCTCTTTTCTCTCATCTTCAGTTAGTGGACCTTTTTTATTTAAAATTTGATCAGGTATGGCAACTTTTCCAATGTCATGCATAGGACTTGCTTGCTCTAAAAGCTTAGCTTCATCTTCATTAAGTCCAATAAGCCTTGCTAGCATGTATGAGTAGGTTGCAACTCTTTTTACATGAGCACCAGTCTCCATGCTTCTTTTTTCTGCAACTTGGCCCATGGTTTGGATTATCTCTTTTTGAGTATTTACAATCTCCTTAGTGCTTTGCGTAAGTTTATCTTCTAAATTTCTTTTATAGCTCTCAAGCTCAGTTATGTCATGCCTTATCGCTATATACTCCTCAACTTCATCATTTTCATTTAATATTGGCACAACATGAGCGTTAACATAGTAAAAACCACCATCTTTTTTTAAGTTTTTCACCAGTCCATTCCATGGTTTTTTAGATTTCAAACTACCCCACATATCTTTAAAGGCAGAAGATGGCATATCTGGGTGACGAATTATATTATGAGGTTTTTTTAAAAGTTCTTCTGGGGTGTAACCACTTATTTTGCAAAAGGAGTCATTTACATAAGTAATAATGCCTTTTGTGTCAGTCTTAGAAACAATGGAACTTTGATCTATGGCATCTTTATACTCTCTTAAAAGGGCTTCATAGTGACGAGATTTTTTAGAGATTTGAATTTTATTAGCGATGGATAAAAGCTTATCGATAAATTTTTGACTATCAATAGGTTTTAAAAAGTACCCATCAACTCCTAAGTCAATCACTTCACTTAAAATTTCAAAATCACTATATGCAGAAGTGATGATAATGGCGCAATCTTTATGGTTTTGTTTAACAAACTTAGCTAGCTCTAAACCATTAAGTTTTGGCATGTTTATATCAGTAATTATTATGTCAAAGCTATTTTTTAAGAAAAGATTTTTAGCTTCTTCTCCATCACTTGCGCAGGTTATATTTTCAAATAGATTTTCTAAAATCTCTTTATATAACTCTTTTGTTTTTAAGTGATCTTCTGCGCATAAAACTTTTATATCTTTCATCTGCTCCTCTTGTTTTAGCACAATTGTCATTTCTTTTGATTATATCATAATGTATAAAATGACGAAATAATTTTTTTTTATTTTTCCTTTTATTTTAAATAAAGTATCTTATTGATATAAATCATTGATAATCAAAATCAATAAGTGTAAATTTTCAGGATTACCTGTTTAAATGCACGCTAAGGAAAAACAATGAAAAGAGTTCTTTACTCCCTTTTTTTAGTAGCATCTTTAATGTACGCTAAAGATGATGGCACAATAAGAGTTGCAGGGCCAGTTGCTTCCATATCTCACCCCATTTTCAAAATGATAGATGATGATATGTTAAAAAATATCAATAAAAAGATAGAGTTTAGGTTGTGGCAAAACCCAGATGAGCTTAGAGCTATGATTTTGAAAAAGGAGATAGATTTTGTTGCTTTGCCAACAAATGTAGCAGCTAATTTATATAATAAAAACCAACCCATAAAACTAACTAGCGTTCCAGTGTGGGGGATTTTAGAGATAGTTTCTAGCGATGAGGCTATTAGTAGTTTAGAAGATTTGAAAAATGAAGAGATCATAGTACCCTTTAGAGCAGATATGCCAGATATTATCTTGCAAGTTTTGATAAAAAAACTAGGGTATGATTTTAAAGCAGATTATAAATTAAGATATGTTCCAACTCCACCTGATGCAATGCAACTTCTTTTACTAAGAAGAGCAAAGCATGTACTTTTAGCTGAGCCAGTTACTTCAATGATAATGAGAAAAACAGGCTCTTTTCCAATTAGTGTTGTCTCTCCAACTCTTTTTAGAAAAGTAGATTTAGAAAAAGAGTGGGGTAGAGCCTTTAACATAAAACCACGCATTCCTTTAGCTGGACTTGCCTCATTAGGAGAGGTTGAAAAAGAGGTTATAGAAGAGTTTAATGAAGCTTATGAAAGAGCACTTTTATGGTGCATAGAAAATCCAAAAGAGGCAGGTGAGCTTGTTTCAAAAGGCATCCCATCATTAACTAAAGAGGCTATAATGGACGCTTTTACGCATGTAAAGTTTGACTTTAAAACTGCTAAAGATAGTAAAGATGAGCTTAATGATTTTTTTGAAATTATTTTAGAACATGAACCTAAATTAATTGGTGATAAAATTCCAAATGATGAGTTTTATAGTGGAGAAGGTAATTGAAATTTTGGATTAAGATATTAAAAGATTTTCCTTGGTTTTTGTGGAGCGGCTGGGGATCTATCGCTTCAATCGCTCTTTTTTTAGCGTTTTGGGACTTTGGAAATCAAATATATGGAGATCTTATTTTACCATCTCCTTACTCTGTTTTTGGGAGTTTAAAAACTCTATTTGGAGATGTAGAGTTTACACAAAACCTACTACTTACAGTTAAAAGAGGGCTTTATGGAACTCTTTTTTCACTACTTTTTGGAACTATTTTAGGGCTTACTGCTGGTTATTTTGCTACAGCTTCAATTGTAAGTAGGCCAATAGTTACAATCTTGGTAGGAATCCCGCCAATTGCTTGGATAGTCTTAGCCATGATTTGGTTTGGGCTTGGGGATACAACAGTTATTTTTACAGTTATAGTTACAGCTTTGCCCATAGTGTTTGTGGGTGCTTTACAAGGGAGTAGGACTATTGAGAATGAATTAGATGAGATGATGGATAGCTTTAATATTGGTTTTTTTCAAAAGACAAAAGATCTTTATTTTCCTCATCTTTTTTCATATCTTTTTCCTGCTTGGGTAAGTGCACTTGGCATGGGTTGGAAGATTGTAATTATGGCAGAACTTTTAAGTACTCATGATGGAATAGGAGCTAGTTTAGCAGTAGCAAGAAGCCATTTAGACACGCCTTTAGCTCTAGCATTAGTAGCTGCGATGGTTTTGGTTTTACTTTTTGTTGAGTATGTTTTACTTGAACCAATAAAACAAGAGGTGGAATCATGGAGAGATTAAAAGTAAAAGATTTGCAGTTTTATTATGGAGTAACTCAAATTTTAAAAGATATAAATTTTGAGTTAAAAAAGGGTGAAATTAAGACAATAGTAGGTCCTAGTGG
>JAAYLJ010000046.1 GCA_012521935.1 Campylobacteraceae bacterium
CTTGTGCTTTATTTAAAAACTTATCAAAGCTTTTTGCAGCTCTTCCTAACTCATCTTCACTGTCAATATTTAATCTTTGAGAAAGATCTGCTTCGCCCTCACTTAAACCTTTGGCTAAATTGCTTAAATTTTCAATTGGTTTTAAAACCCATATTTTCATAATGAAAACAGTAACTAAAAGTACCATTAACATTACAAAAGCAACTATTACAAGTTGGAGATTCATCGCTTTTGTTGCGCTATTTATATTTACTTGAACAATCTTACTAGGCGTTGCTAAAAGGGCATACCCTAGGATGTCTCCTTTAAAGTTTTTAAGTGCAATTGCTTTTGTGAAGTACTCTTTATCTATTTGATAATCTAAATTAATTAATTTTTCCATATCAAAATTATCTGAAAAAACATATTTTAAAAACTCTTCATCTAGGTGCAAAGTGGCTGATAAAGCGTACCCTTGCTTAATATTTTTTGCTTTTTTATAGTTTTTGGATAGCTCTGGGGTTAGGAAATATAAAAAGTCAATATCGCTCTTTTTTAAATTTTTAATAAAATTATTTATCCCACCATCAAAATCTAAAATGCCCAAAAATTCACTCTCTTCATAGATGGGAAAAACTGATTTTAACCTAAGCCCTCTAGCAGTTGCCTCAAAAGAGGTTAATGGTTTTTTGCTTTCTAGAACTTCTTTATATAACTTTGAAGATGAATAATCCTCTCCTTCTAAATTTAAATCCCATGATTTTATATATGTTTTAAGCTCTTTGGTTAAAATGTGTACATCTACCGCTTTAAAGCTTGTATTTTTGCTATAAGTCTCGCCGATTCCTTCTAATGTTTTTGCTAAATTATCTCTATCTTTGTAGTAAAGTAAAGATACTATATCTTGATTTTTTGCTAATTGAAGGGCATTTGTTAGCCAAACATCATTTTTAGAATTTATCTCTTTTTCAAGTGCTATTTCAAACTTTTGGCTCTCATCTTTGTAAATATTCTCTCTCATCTCTTTAGTACTTTGCCATCCAAAAAAGGCAGCTACTGCCCACCCACAAATAATTAAAATAATGAAAGGGAGAAATATTTTTCTTCCAATAGATTTAGCAAAAAACATCTTTTGTCCTTCAAGAAATTTTTTTATTGTGCTAATTATAAGTTATAAAGCTTAAAGTTTGTAATTTTTGTGCCAATTTAGCTGGCACAAAAATAGGTTAAGAATTTTTAATGATTATATATTGTTTTTTAGTAGAAGTTAAATTATTTTAACTTAAACTTCCCTTTTGCAACCTCATCTTTTAAAACTCTTTTTAAAACTTTTCCAGTTGCATTTTTAGGAAGTTCTTCAACTGTATAGAACTGTTTGGGAATTTTAAAGTTTGCTAAGTGTGATTTTAAGTATTTTCTTAAAAGTTTTTCTGGTATTTCATCTACTCCATCTTTTGTTTGAATGAAAGCTAAAACATCCTCATCTGCTGATTTGTCTTTAACTCCAATGACAGCGCAAGCTTCTATACCTTCATACTTATACAAAAGTTCCTCTATCTCTCTTGGGTAGATATTTATCCCTTTTGAAATGATTAAATCTTTCTTTCTATCTACGATGTAAAGATACCCATCTTCATCCATTTTGCCAAGATCTCCAGTTAAAAGCCATCCATTTACTATGGTTTCATCTGTTGCATCAGGGCGGTTATAGTACCCCTTCATTACACAATCTCCCCTAACTATTACCTCGCCTACTTCACCAAGGGGAAGCTCCATCATTTCATCATTTACAATCTTTATTTCATAGCTTGGAAGGGCTGGGCCAACTGAGAGTGGTTTTTGCAACTCTTGTCTATTTACCGCAACCGCAGGAGAACATTCACTAAGTCCATATCCTTCAAGTAAAGTTGCTTTTTTAAATTTAATTGCAAAATCATCTATGGCTTGTTGGCTAAGTGGAGCGCTACCTGAGATGAATAGTCTAATTTTATTAAAAAACATAAAGTACCAAGGGATTTTAGCTTTTAGCATCGCATTATAAACTGCTGGAGCACCCAAAAATATGGTAACTCCTTTTAAAAGAGTCTGTTTTAGAACATTGCTAAAAGGGAAGATTGACTTTACAATTATGAGTGAACTTTGGGCATATAAAGGGAGTAAAACCATTATGGTTAGAGTAAAAGAGTGGAACATTGGAAGATAGACAATGAACCTATCTTTCCCAGTAATGTTAAAAACCTCATCTCCTGCAACCATATTTGAAAACATATTTCTATATGTAAGCATAGCCCCTTTTGGCTTGCCTGTAGTTCCAGAAGTATAGATGATACAGGCTAAATCATTTAGGTTTGGAGGATTTGAGATTTGCTCATGAGTCTCCATGCTATTGGTGATTTCTAAAAAACTGTAGTTTTTCTCATCTAGCTTTTCATATTTTCCTGTCCAAACAATCTTTTCAACCCTTGGGATATTTAGCAAATTTTTTGTCTCATCACAAAGATCTGGAGATGAGATGACAAGCTTGCTATCGCTATCTTGCACTATATAAGCTAACTCTTCATATTTTAAAAAAGTATTTATTGGAACTGCTACTGCGCCTATTTTTGTTATGGCCAAAAATGAGACGATAAACTCTTCGGAGTTAGCAACTATGATTGCAACTTTATCCCCATTTTTAACTGCGCTAAATTCTAAAAATCTAGCAAAGGTATCAACCTTTTCTTTAAGCCTTAAGTTTGATACCTTTCTTTTATCTATAAAAAGTGCGGTTTTATTTGGTATTAGCTTTGCATTTGCTTCAACCATTTCATAAAAGTTTCTATATTTGTAAACCAGCATCATTAAAACCTATATGA
>JAAYLJ010000047.1 GCA_012521935.1 Campylobacteraceae bacterium
AAGAGAAAAAAACAGTTTATGATTTAGCATGGCAGATGAAACCTTGGAGAAAAGGGCCATATGACATTTGCAAAACTTTCATAGATTCAGAGTGGCAAAGTTTTATTAAATATAATCTTTTAGAGCCGCATTTTAATCTTGATGGAAAAATAGTTGGAGATATTGGGTGCAATAATGGATACTATCTTTTTAGAATGCTAAAACAAAATCCAAAAAAACTTGTGGGCTTTGATCCATCAGCTTTATATAAATGCCAATTTGATTTTGTTAATCACTTTTTAAAAACTAAAATAGTTTATGAACTTTTAGGAGTGGAACACCTTCCATTTTACGAATTTAAATTTGATACTCTGTTTTGTCTTGGAGTTTTGTATCATAGAAGTGATCCAATCTCTACACTAAAGGCTTTAGCTAAAGGGTTAAAGGAAGATGGTGAACTATTTTTAGACACTTTCATGATTGATGGAGATGAACCATTTTGTTTGACACCAGAAAAAACTTACTCTAAAATTCCAAATATCTACTTCATTCCAACCATTAAAGCATTGGAAAATTGGGGAAATAGAGCTGGTTTTTCAAAAATGGAACTTCTTGCTACAACTACTACTGATTTAAATGAACAAAGAAAAACTAAGTGGATTATAGGCGAGAGTTTAAATGATTTTCTTGATAAAGAAGATTTTAATAAGACAGTTGAAGGGTATCCTGCTCCAAAAAGAGCATATGTAAAATTTTTACGATAAGAGCCGATGATAAGCTTAGCAAAAAGGAGAGTTAATGGCGGAAGAGAATAATGAAGAGATAGTTCAAACTCATGAAGAGGATTTTAGTGAAACTTTTGAAACTGAAACGGTGGCACTTCATCCTGAAAAAGAGTTTGATGAGCTATTAAGAACACATCGCAGTGCTAAGTCTGGACTACTTGGCGGATTAATAAGCTTAGAAAAAGGCTACTCAAAAGTAACTTTTCAAACAACAAATGAGATGAGCATAGATGAACTTGGATTGGTGCATAGTGGTTTTATCTTTGCAAGTGCAGACTACGCTGCCGCAACAGCGGTAAATGAAGAAAATACTGTAATTATCGGCTCAAGAGTTAGTTTTTTAGCTCCTGCTAAAGTTGGTGATTTAATAGAATTTGAAGCAAAGGCTAAATTTGAAGATTCAAGAAAGCGTGAAATCTCCGTTGTAGGCAAAATCAACGATATAAAGATTTTTGATGGCTTGTTTCACGCTGTTGTTTTAGATAAACACATTTTCAAAGTTAAAATTAAAAATGTAGATAGGAAATATTAAAGTATCTTTATCCACCTAGGCACGCTATATTGCTCTTTTGCTATGGTTGATGGAAAGCCGTGTCCTGGATAAAGAGGCATATCTTTTTCTATCTTTAAAAATTTAAGAAGGCTTTTTTTCATATCTTCTGGTGAACTAAAAGGAAAATCTGTTCTTCCAATAGAGTCTGCAAAAACGAAATCTCCGCTGAAAAACATGCTTCCAATCTCAATGGCGCTACACCCTGGAGTATGTCCTGGAAAGTGCCAAAACTTTACCTCTTCACCTCCAATTTTAAAGCTCTCATCTCCATTAACTTCAACATCAGCGCAACTTGGCTCCATTCCTAAATGATATGGATCAGATTTGAGCATAAAAACATCATCTTTTGGGCAGTAGATTGGGATATTGTAGTGAGTTTTTAAAATTTGATTTGACCAAACATGATCAAAATGACCATGAGTATTTAAAATGGCTAATGGTTTTTTTACCTCTTTTTGAACCCATTCAAATGCGCCAACTCCTGGATCAATAATAATCTCACCCTCATTAGTTTTTACAATGTAGCAATTTGTTAGATAAGATCCTTGAGGTTTATACTTTAACTCCATGATAACTCCTTAAAATTTTGATACTACCAAGTTAATTTAAAAATTAGTATTAAAAATTAATTTTAAAAGCAAGGTAAAAGTATTTTTTCTATATAATCGCATCCTTATACCGATAATTATAGAGATAGATATTGTGAAAAATTATGTAGAACTTGAACATTTTTTAACAAACTCTTTACAACAAAGTGTCTTAAAAGAGGGCTTTAGTAGAGTTGTTTTTGGGCTTAGTGGCGGATTAGATTCTGCTGTTGTTGCACTTTTGGCTAAAAAAGCTTTTAAAGATAATCATCTTTGCTTGCTGATGCCAAGTTTTACTAGCAATGAATCTAGCTTAAATGATCCCAAAAACCTATGTGAGAACCATAATTTAAACTATGAGATTATAGACATATCTCCCACTGTTTTAAGCTATGTGAATAAAAAAGATATGAATGAATTAAGAGTTGGAAACTTTACTTCTAGAGTTAGAATGAGTGTTTTGTATGATATTTCTGCTAGAGAGAATGCCCTAGTTTTAGGCTCTAGCAATAAAAGTGAAATACTTTTAGGGTATGGTACTCATTATGGAGATTTTGCATGTGCCATAAACCCAATTGGAGATATTTATAAAAGTGATCTTTTTGATTTTGCCTCTTTTTTAGGGGTAGATGAAAATATTATAAAAAAGCCGCCATCAGCTGATTTGTGGAGAGGACAAAGTGATGAAGATGAGCTTGGTTTTAGCTATAAAAAGATAGATGAGCTCTTAAGGGCATATGAAAAGAGTGGATTTAATGTTGAAAAAATGGATAGAGGTTCATTTGAGAAAAGATTGTATGATACTATTATGAGTAGAGTTAAAAATAACCGTTTTAAAAGAGAGTTACCTCTGGTTTTAAAGCTAAAATAAAAAAGGAGCTACGGTGAGAGAGATTCCATTTTATAAGCCTTCTATCGATGCGAAAGAGAAGCAGTTAGTTAACGAGGTTTTAGAGTTAAAAAAACCTAAAATGGTAAAAAGCTTAGAAGAAAAAATGAGAGAGTTTACAGGTAGCTCATATGCAGTTTCAACATATAATGGAACAGCTGCCATGCACCTAGCTATGTGCGCTATGGATTTAAAAAGAGGAGATAGACTTCTTTGTTCGGTTAATTCATTTCCTTCTGTTGCTGAAGTGATTAGGCATTTTGACGCAGAGCCAATCTTTGTTGATATTGATAAAGATGATTTTAATATCTGTCCGCAAGCACTTGAAAAAACTCTAAAAATACATAATCATAAAAAACTTAAAGGCATTTTTGTCTCTCATGTTGCTGGACAAAGTGCTAAAATGGATGAAATATATAAGCTAGCAAAGAGTTATGATATAGCTGTTATAGATGATGCAACAGAGGCGCTAGGGGCAACATTTGAAGGTGAAAAAATTGGCTCGCTTAATTCAACCATATCTTGTTTTAGATTCTCACCACAAACAAGAAACCCAATAGCAAGCGGGGGGATAATGGTTACAGAAGATGAAGAGTTGGCAAAAAGAGCTGAACTTCTTAGAAATCATGGAATTATAAGTGAGGGGTGGGATAGTTTTGGTAATTTAGGGTATGTTTATGATGTTGTGGATATTGGTGTAAAGTATGACATGAACGAACTAGGAGCTGCTTACTCCCTAGCCCAACTTTCAAAAACTGATGAATTTATTAAAAGAAGACAAGAGATAGCTAAGATTTATGATAAAGAACTAGATGGATGCCCTCACATTAGCACTCCTGTTAAAAAAAGAGATCATATCTACACCCAGTATATTATAAAAATAGACAAAAATAGAGATGGATTTGCTAGAGAATTAAAAGATAAAGGCGTATTTACGGGACTTCATTATGTGCCTTTACATCTTCTTAGTTACTATAAACAAAAATATAATTTAAGAGTTAATGACTTCCCTATTGCTTTGCAAAATTATCAGCAGATTTTGTCACTTCCAATCTATTCAGCGCTTACTAATGATGAAGTTCACTATATCTGTAAACAAGTAAAAGAAGTTGCTAGCACTAGGGTTTAAGCAAAGAGTATATGCGTGGGGTGAGAGGTATTTTTATAACCCTACGTTTTTAATGAAGTTTATATATATATTGCTTCTTCCTTTTAGTCTCATCTACTGCTTTATCTCTTGCTTAAAGTTTTATCTTTCAAATCCTAAAAAACCACCACTTCCAACCATTAGCATAGGCAATTTAACTATGGGAGGCAGTGGGAAAACCCCTATAACTCTTGCTCTAGCAAAGGAGTTTAAAGAGTGCGCCATCGTTTTAAGAGGATACAAAAGAGAATCAAAGGGTATTTTAGTTGTAAGTCATAATGGTAAAATTTTAACTGATGTTAGAAAAAG
>JAAYLJ010000005.1 GCA_012521935.1 Campylobacteraceae bacterium
ACGCACCAAATACTATATTTTTTGCAAAAAATGCTGTCCCTTTGATAGTTGGAAAAAATGATAATAATGAGTCGTTTTTTAGCTCATCTGATGCACCTTTAATTGGAGAAGCTAAAGAGGTAGCATACTTAAACGATGGTGATGTAGGTTTTGTAAATGAAAAGGAGATGGTAGTTTTTAACTGGGGAAAAGAGTCAAGTTTTAACTTTGGACTCTTAACTCAAGATAAGATAGTCGCACAAAAAGAGGGCTATAGATTTTTTATGGAAAAAGAGATTTATGAACAAAGCACGGTTTTTAATGAAACTATGATAGGTAGAGTTAAAAATGATTCAATCTATTTTGATGAACTAGATAATAATTTTTTAGAAGGGATAAAAGAGATAAGAATTTGTGCTTGCGGAACAAGTTATCATGCTGGACTTGTAGCAAGCTACCTGCTTGAGCGCATCGCTAAGGTTAGAACTACAGTTGAGATTGCAAGTGAGTTTAGGCATAAAGAGCCACTCTTAACAAAAGAGACTCTTTTTGTAACCATTAGCCAAAGCGGCGAAACTGCCGATACTTTGGAAGCTTTAAAAGAGGTGAAAGAGAAAGGCCTTAAAACTTTAGCAATTTGCAATGTAGATAACTCTTCAATTGTTAGAACCTCAGATGCCACTATTTTAACTAGGGCTGGGATAGAAAAAGGAGTTGCAAGTACTAAAGCTTTTGCCACTCAAGTTGCGTGCTTGTGGATGTTTGCTCTTTATGTAGCTAAATGCAAAAAAACAATTAGTGAGGAATACTTAAAAGAAGAGACTAAGGCTTTACAAGACGTTCCAAAGGTTTTAAAAGTAAAAGATGGGCTTCACGATAAAATTCATAGGCTTTCAAAAAGATACCTTCATGGGCATGGTTTTTTCTTTATAGGAAGAGATCTTTTTTATCCACTTGCACTAGAAGGGGCTTTGAAATTAAAAGAGATAAGCTATCTTCATGCTGAGGGGTACCCTGCTGGAGAGATGAAACATGGGCCAATCGCACTAGCTGATAGTGAACTTTTTACCATCGCTTTGATGCCCCAAACCATGCTTTACGATAAGGTTAAAAGCAATGTTGGAGAGTTAAGCGCTAGAGATGCAACCATACTTGCAATTAGCCCAATACATTTTGACTTAGCGGATGATTTTATAAAAACAGGTGACTACTCTCATCCAATGCATGAGTTTTTTGAAATGATGCTTGTAATGCAAATTTTAGCGCTTGAAATATCAATTAGACTTGGAAATGATGTAGATATGCCAAGAAACTTGGCTAAAAGCGTTACAGTAGAGTAAGCTAGGATAAATCCTAGCTTAAAACTTGTAGTTCACTCCTGCAAGAAAACCAACTGAGGGCTTTAGTTTATATTTATCCCAGTCAACACCATTAGAGTGCATATAGGTTTTTTTAGCTCTATAATCAGTTATTTTAGCCCCAACCTCAAACTCTAAGTTTTGATCTATATCATAAATAAAACCTGCTTGAGCACCATAAGCAAAGCCAGATAGTTTATGTTTCCCATTAGCTAAAAGTCCATTAGCTCCCTTTAAAGAACCATTTGCTACTCCAAGATGCGCGCCTAGATAAAATTTTGCTTCATTTCCAACTGGAAAAAGATAATCATAATATGCTAAATACTCTTGAAGTCTAAACTTAAGCTTTTTACTATTCACTTTTGTATTTTTACCCATATAGGAGTATCCAGCCGAAAATCTATGAGTCTTATCTAGTATAACACCCCCTCTAATATAGAGCCCATGAACAAACTGAGTTTCTTGTATGCTATCTCCATCATTGTCCCAATTCTTAATATCTACATCTACACCGCTATACCCAAAACCTAAAAATGTCTCTAAATTATTTGCATTTGCAAAAACTCCAAGCCCAAGAATAAGAAAACTAGCAATAATTTTTCTTACCATCCCTGCCTCCTTTATTTATCTATTTAAATTCATTCTACTCATTCAAATAAATATTTAAATAAAAATTAAGGTTTTTCTCCATGTAAGCAGGTTTTGTGTGAAGTTTTTACACAGTTTTTGACATAAAAGTCATTTTGTTTAAATTTCATG
>JAAYLJ010000048.1 GCA_012521935.1 Campylobacteraceae bacterium
AGCTTTTGTTGAAAAGGAAGCTGGAATTAAGATAGACATTCCTGAGGGCGTTGATAATGATAATAGAATAAGAGTTGCTAAAAAAGGGAATATTGATGAGTATGGCAACCAAGGGGATTTGTATGTATTAGTAAAAGTAAAAGAGGATGATCATTTTGTAAGACATAATGATGATGTTTACATAGAAGTACCTGTTTTTTTTACTAAAGCAGTACTTGGCGAAACTTTAAAAATCCCAACTCTAAGAGGAGAAAAAGAGTTAAAACTTCCAATTGGAGCAAAAGATAAAGAACAATTTACCTTTCAAGGTGAGGGAATTAGTAATGTTCACACTAGAAGAAAGGGAAATTTTATTGTTCAAATAAAATTAAAATATCCTAAAAAACTAAATGAAGAGCAAAAAGAGTTACTGAAAAAATTGCAAGACTCTTTTGGATATAAAAACTCTCATGAAGGAACTGGGCTTGAATCAGTTTTTGAAAAGATAAAAAATTGGTTTAATTGATTGAAATTATCAAAATTACAAACGGGTTTTAACCTTAGTTTTAATAAAATAGTTTTTTACAAAGCAGATTGAAGGCTTTTATGAGAAATATTTTTTTGATACTATTTTTTCCTATTTTGCTCTTTGGCGCTATTAGAGATTTTTCAATATTTGAACTTAGTGGAAAAGAGCCAGGAAATACACTCTTAGTCATCGGTGGCATCCACGGGGATGAACCTGGTGGCTACTTTGCACCTGCTTTAGTGACAAAACACTACTCTATCACAAAAGGGAACTTAATCGTAGTTCCAAATTTAAATTTTGATAGCATTGTTTTAAATAGAAGGGGAATTTATGGGGATATGAACCGTAAATTTCACGAAATAAGCAAAAAAGATGCGGACTTTACTCCAGTTTCTAGGATAAAAGAGTTAATCACTGATCCTAGAGTTGATTTTGTCATAAACTTACATGATGGGCATGGGTTTTATAGAAATGAGTGGGAGAATTCAATTTTTAACCCGCTTGCTTGGGGGCAAGCTTATATTATCGATCAAAAGTCAATTGATGATGTAAGATTTGGAAACTTAGATGAGATAACTTTAAGAATGGTACAAAGGTTAAATAAGAGCAATTTAGCCATAGATCATCACACTTTTAGTGTTAAAAATACAGAGACTAAACATAAAGATGAGCAGATGCAAATGTCGCTTACTTACTTTGCTATTACTCATTTAAAGCCAGCGCTTGCCATTGAAACAAGTAAAAATATATCTGAACTTGATACGAAAGTTCTCTACCAATTAAGATCCATGGAAGCCATAATGGATGAGATTGGAATAGAGTACCATAGGGATTTTGAACTAAATAAAGAGAGTATAGATACTTTGATAAAAGAGTATGGTGATGTGGTTATAAATGAGCGCTTTACTCTTCCTTTAGAGGGTTCTAAAGATGCAATCTACTATGTACCCCTTAAATCAAAAGAGAATAAATTTGAATTTACTCACCCACTAGGCGCGGTGGTGGATAGAAAAGAGTTTTTACAAGTTATGGTAGGAAATATCCCCGTAGTTAGGCTTTATCCTCAATATTTTGATTTAAAATGCTCAAAAAATAGCACTACAGTTTTTGTTGATGGGGTCCAAACTGAAGTTAGATTTGGTGAAAAAATATCTGCTAAAAAAACCTTTATGGTTAAAGAAGATCCAGCTTTTAGAGTAAATTTAATTGGATTTGTTACTAAAGATAGAGTTTCACAAGATGGAATAGAGGTTAAAAAAAGTGACTTTATCCCTAGGTTTTCTTTAGA
>JAAYLJ010000049.1 GCA_012521935.1 Campylobacteraceae bacterium
GCATTTAACAGGCAAAAAACCAGGAGAGACGCCCTACTCACTGTTTGATTACTTTGAAGCTATGCATAAAGATTACTTAGTCATTGTGGATGAATCTCATGTTAGTTTGCCTCAGTTTAGGGGAATGTACGCTGGAGATAGAAGTAGAAAAGAGGTTTTGGTTGAGTATGGCTTTAGGTTGCCTAGTGCGCTTGATAATCGGCCTCTTAGATATGAAGAGTTTATAGAAAAAGCTCCCTCGTACCTTTTTGTATCTGCCACACCTTCTTTAACTGAACTTGAGCTTTCAAAAGATAGCGTGGTTCATCAAGTCATAAGACCAACAGGCTTGCTTGATCCTACCATTGAGATTTGCGATAGTTTAAATCAAGTCGAAACACTTCACGATAGAGCAAAGGAAGTGATAGCAAAGGGTGAGAGAGTTTTAGTGACAGTTCTTACAAAGAAAATGGCTGAGGATTTAAGCAGATACTACTTAGAACTAGGGCTTAGAGTAAAATATATGCACTCAGATTTAGATGCTATTAAAAGAAACCAACTAATAAGAGGTTTAAGACTTGGAGAGTTTGACATGTTAATTGGGATTAACCTCTTAAGAGAGGGGTTAGATCTTCCAGAAGTTTCACTAATAGCCATTTTAGATGCGGATAAAGAGGGGTTTTTAAGAAGTGAAACAAGTCTTATCCAAACCATGGGAAGAGCTGCAAGAAATGTAAATGGACATGTTTTAATGTTTGCTTCAAAAATAACTGGCTCAATGCAAAGGGCGATGGATATTACTACTAAAAGAAGGCAGGAACAAATTGAGTTTAATAAAAAACATAATATTACCCCAAAAAGCGTTGCAAGAAGGCTTGATGAGGATTTAAAAAGTGATGATTTTAATGATTTTAAGATAGATAAAAATACAAAAATGCCAGCAAGTCAAAGAAGGGAGATAGTAAAAGAGTTAAGAAAAGCCATGAATGAAGCGGCAAAAGCACTTGAATTTGAAAAAGCAGCAAGCTTAAGAGATGAGATAGCAAAGCTTCAAAGTTTGTGATTTGAAGTAAATACCAAAGTAATTTAAAAGTAAATACCAAAGTAATTGTGGGCTATTGAAAAAATGGGCATAAAGATAGTAAAATCAAGAAAAAAGAGTGAGAAATGGGAGTTGAATTAAAAGATCCATCTTTGTACATCAACAGAGAGCTTTCATGGCTTAGGTTTAATAGTAGAGTTTTGCATGAATCGCAAAAAGTAAGCTTGCCACTTCTAGAAAGACTTAAATTTTTAGCCATTTATGCAACAAATTTAGATGAATTTTATATGATAAGAGTTGCGGGGCTTAAAGAGCTTTTTTCTGCTGGAGTCATCGTAACTGGGGCTGATAAAAAGACTCCATTAGATCAGTTAAGAGAGATAAGAAGATATGTAGCAAATGAGAAAAAAACTTTGCAAAAAAGCCTTAAAGAGATAGTTAGCGGACTGGAAAGTGAGGGGCTTTTTTTTAAAAACTATAATGATTTAGATGAGAAAAATAGAGCTTTAGCTGATGAGTTTTTCTTTTCAAACATACTGCCAGTAATTGTTCCCATAGCTGTTGATGCAACGCATCCATTCCCTCATTTAAACAACCTTAGTTTCTCTGTTGCGGTGAAGTTGCAAGAAAAAGATGGGGCAGAGAAAAATAAGTTTGGAATGATAAGAATCCCAAGAGTTTTACCTAGATTTTTTCAAATTGAAGAGAATATTTATGTGCCAATTGAATCAATCGTGCATGAGCATGCTGAGGAGATTTTCCCAGGACACAAACTCATCTCATCAACTCCTTTTAGAGTTACTAGAAATGCGGACATTGTGATAGAAGAGGAGGAGGCAGATGATTTTATGCTCATTTTAGAGCAGGGGTTAAAAATGCGCCGAAAAGGGGCTTTTGTAAGACTCCAAATAGAAGAGGATGCCGACAAAGATATTGTAGAATTTTTAAACTCTCATATGAAGATTTTCCATAAAGATATATATGTTTACAACATTCCATTAAACCTTCCAGCTCTTTGGCAAATAGTTAACAATAAAGACTTTTCTTATTTAAAACTGCCTCCAAATCCACCAAAAATTTTACCTCCTTTTAGTGAGAGTGAGTCGGTTTTTAATACCATTGAACATGGTGATGTTCTTTTAGTTCATCCATATGAAAGCTTTGATCCAGTTACAAAAATGATACAAGAAGCAGCGAAAGATCCTAAAGTTATCTCAATTAGAATGACACTTTATAGAGTGGAGCAAAACTCGCCAATAGTCCAAGCTTTGATTGATGCAGCTAGCCAAGGTAAGCAAGTTACGGTGATAGTTGAATTAAAAGCAAGGTTTGATGAAGAGAATAATTTACACTGGGCAAAAGCATTAGAAAATGCTGGAGCACATGTCATTTATGGCATAAAAGGGTTTAAAATTCATGCAAAACTTACTCAAATCATTAGGCAAGTGGAAGGAAAATTGAAATTTTATATGCATTTTGGCACAGGAAATTACAATGCCACTACAGCAAAAATTTATACAGACATATCTTTATTTACTGTTAATGAAGAGTTTGCAAAAGATTCTACAACCTTTTTTCACATACTCTCAGGATTTTCCAAAAACCGCAAACTTGAAACTTTATCAATGTCACCTATGCAGATAAAAAACCGCATTATCGCCATGATAAATGCTGAGGCAGCCAAAGGGAAGAAAGGACATATCATTGCAAAAATGAACTCGCTTGTGGATTCTAGCATCATTAGAGCACTCTACTATGCTTCATCTGGTGGCGTGAAAATAGAGCTTATAGTAAGAGGAATTTGCTGCTTAAGACCTGGCATTAAGGGTGTTAGTGAAAATATAAAAGTTAAATCAATAGTTGGAAAGTATCTTGAACATGCTAGGATTTTTTACTTTAAACACTCAAGTCCCCAAATGTTCATCTCAAGTGCGGATTGGATGCCAAGAAATCTTGAAAGAAGACTTGAAATTATGACACCCATTATAGATGAGTCATTAAAAGATAAATTGTATGAAATTTTAAAACTTCAACTAAGCGATAATGAGCTTAGCTGGCTTTTGAAAAAAGATGGAAAATATAGAAAAAGTGGAGTTAGAGAGAAAAGTGTAGATAGCCAGCAAGTTTTGGAAGAGTATATAAATAGGATATACAAAAGCATAAAAAAAGATGCCACTTCATCAAAAGCTGATCTTTTGACTAGGAAGCTTTTTAAAGAATCTTGAGAGCTCAATTTTTGTTTTATAGTCTACTTTTAAAGTTAGAGTTTTGTATGACTTATAGAATTAGTTAGAAAAATTGAGTTTAAGCTTGTGTCCTGTTGCCTTGGCATAAGCAACAAGTGTCGAGACGGTAGGGGAAGATTTATAATCAAAACTCTCTAATCTTGCA
>JAAYLJ010000050.1 GCA_012521935.1 Campylobacteraceae bacterium
GAGTCTTTGTGATTATACATATATAGAGTTGGCTTAGTGCAAGCTGGCTCTTTTGAAACAGAGTGATTTAATAAGACAAATGGTGAATAAAGAAGATCTAAGCCAGTTTTATCATAAAACTTCTTCTCTAAATCAATCTGCGCATAAGAGGCATAAATAGACCAAGAGTTATCAACTTTAATCTGCTGCACCGAGGATGAATCCACATCAAAGTTTGAAAACTCACTACTTTTAACTGTCGGCAAAACTCCTTGTCCTATGGAGTCAAAATAGCTAATGATATAAGTATCTAAAACTGAACTTGCTTTATCTTCTATGTAAGCAATGATTTTTGAATCTAACTTTTCACTATTTGTGCTATCAAACGCAGCTTCATAGCTTTTAATAACTTTTCCATTTTTAACTATTTTTGCTAAAAGGTGGCACTCATCACTCTCAATTGAAATTGCGACAAAAAGATTTGAAAAATAACGCTGTGGTATAAATCTCATCACTCTCCTTCGCAACTTTTGAAATAGTTATATATCTTAAACTAATTTCCCTTAAGAGGAGCATTAAATGGTTAATACAGCTCTTATTGCAAATGTTTACTATCTGGAAAAAGCTCTTTATATAAAGAGACAAACCTCTCTTGCATAGTTTTTGCTTTTTTTACCAATTTTTTATCCGTTAATGAAGAGGGAGAGAGCTCAAAATACGACTCAATCATAACCTCACTCATCAGTTTTATCCTACTTCTATCTGCCTCACTAACCTCTTCTTGTTCACTAATTGCATCTATCTTTTTTAAATACTCATTTCCTTGATTTATATACTCTACAAATTTAAGTGCAATCTTACTTTGAGTATAGACAGTAAAAGCCATTTTATTATAGACATCTTTTTCATAAGCCTTTTTTGAAAGCTCATAAGCTAAGTCATAATCTTCTAAAAAGTAAAATACTCTTGCTTGAATAGAGTCTTGATATGAGCTGTTTGTAAAGAAAAAGAGCGCTGAAGCGCCTAGAAAGATAGTTAAAAGTCCAATTAAAAATACTTTAGGATACATGCTTTGTCATCCTTGCCCTTATTTTACTCTTTGCCTCATCTTTTGAAAGGCTTGAGAGATCTAGCGGATCTCCTATGAAAAACTCAACAGTTGAGAAAGGTTTTGGTATGAACATTTTATCCCAGCTTTTTAATTTCCAAGCTGAAGAGGCTTTAATATTTATTGGGACTATTTTTATTTTTGCAATTTTTGCAATACTTACTACTCCATCAGCTACGCTATGAAGTGGCCCTTTTGGACCATCAGGAGTGATAATTACACTGCCACCTTTTTTTATAAAGCGCAAAGACTCCCTTAACACATGCAGCGATCCTCTAGTGCTACTTCCTCTTATTGATTTTATGTTTAACTTCTCAGCCAATCTACTAGCTATCTCTCCATCAAAATGTTGACTAATAATAGCTGAGCAAGGTTTATTTTTTACATTTTTATGACTGTAAACTAAAGGGGACATAATAAGCTCGCCATGCCACAAAGCATAAATGACTGGCTCTTGTGTTAAATTTTCCTCCCCATAAAATCTTAATTTACAACTAAAGGCTAAAAGTTTTATAAAGCCAAAAGTAAGGGTTGGAAGGATTAAAATAAGAAGTTTTCTTTTTAAAGTTTTAAGCTTTTTACGCAACTATATCGCCATAAAGAGTAAGTCTTCTAGGGTTAGTTATCTTAACTTTTGAAATCTTCCCCAAAAAAGAAGCATCACCTTTTGCTTGGATTAAAAAATTGCTAAAACTTCTACCAGCAATCTCTTCATCTCCTCTTAACTCTTCCCAGTAAACATTTAAGATTTTATCTTTTTGATTTAAAGTTATCTCATCTAGTATCTCTTCATGCCTTTTTTGAAGGCGGGTAAGTCTATTTGAAGC
>JAAYLJ010000051.1 GCA_012521935.1 Campylobacteraceae bacterium
TAACCCTTTTTTACACTCATGGGCAAATAAAATCTTATCATTTTCCAAACTATACTCAAGCTGAGGCTCTTTTAACTCTAAGCCATCTTTTTTAGAATACTCTAGTGTAAATTTAAAGTTTGGAGGAGTTGGATTTCCTAGCTCAATCTCTAAATTGCACTTTTCCACAATCTCTTTTGTATTTTCCAAAGCTTCTGGAATATCTGCAAAAAGTCTTGCCATCTCTTTTGGGGTTTTTAGATAAAACTCATGCACTGAGTGTCTTAATCTATTTGGATCATCAAACTCTTTGTTCATTGCAATACACATAAAAGCTTCGTGCGGATCAGCATACTCTTTAAATGGATAGTGAGTATCATTTGTTGCGATTAGCTTAATCCCTGTCTCTTTTGCAATTTTTATAATATCTTGATCTATATATTTTTGCTCATTTATCCCATGTCTCATTATTTCAAGGTAAAAATCATCCCCAAAAATCTCTTTATACTCTAAAGCTACCTCTTTTGCTCTTTCATACCCTTTTGCACCATTTTGTACATTTCTTTGATTATTTACATTTAAATGCCAATTCACCTCACCTTGCAAACAAGCAGATGAGCAGATAAGCCCCTCGCTATGGGTTTTTAAAAGCTCTTTATTTATCCTTGGGTAGTAGTAAAACCCTTCCAAAAAACTCATAGATGAGAGATACATTAAGTTTTTATAGCCAGTTAAATTTTTAGCATATAGACAAAGATGAAATCTCTGCCTTGTTGATTTGTCTGCTAAATCCTCGCTATTATGAATGTAAGCTTCAATGCCAATGATTGGTTTTATGCCAGAGCTTTTCATGGTTTGGTAAAAATCAATCGCACCAAACATATTCCCATGATCAGTTATGGCAACTGATTTTACACCTTGTTCATTCAGTGTTTTGGCTAAATCTTTTATCTTATTTGCCCCATCAAGTAGGGAGTATTCAGTGTGTAAATGTAAGTGTGTGTAGTCTGTATTGCTCAAATCTTAACCTCATATTTTTTCTCATTATATGAAATTTGAGCTTTAAATTCACTTCTAGGTTAAGTGGTTCTTGGCCGCAGTTGCGGCCGCAAAATTTAAGATTTTGGTCTAGCTTCGTTAACTCTTAAAGCTCTACCACCTATCTCTTTGCCATCAAGTTCGCTAATAGCTCTATTGCCAGCTTCTTCGCTCTCCATCTCAACAAATCCAAAACCTTTAGATCTATTGTGATTCTCACGATCAGTAACAATCTTAGCACTCTTAACTGCACCATAAGGCGCAAATGTCGCCTCTAACTCTTCCTTTGTCATCTTGTATGACAAATTGCCGACATATATGTTCACAGCAACTCTATCCTTAGAAAAAATCCTAACTTAAAAAGTTAGCGATAGATGATACCTTTTTTTTACTAAAATAGACAATCTTTTTTAACTTAATTATAAAATGGTTACTATCTTGTATCTTTCATACTCAAAAAGAACCTGTTTTACTCTACTATGCCACGCTTCCCAAAACAGCTCTAAACCCTCTTTTTCAAAATTTATTGCTTTGGGAAAATAAATAGATAAATTAGGATCATTTGGAAGATTGTTTAGTGAAATTTGAAGGGTTACTTTTTCATTAGTATCAATCCTTAAAAATTCAATATTTCCTAAAATATCTGCACCAAAAACTAACCTATTATTCCTTGCAAATCTTCCTCCAAGTCCCTTAAAACCGCCTTCATCCAAAGCTCCTGTTATGGTTGAAGCAACTAAGGCTAAAACTCCTGCAGTATCCTCACTTTTTGCTTTTTTAATAAAAACTTTAATATCTCCTCTAGTTGGCAGAGCATCTTTATAAAGGTGCTTTAATGCTAGCATAACTGCAACATAAGAACTAGCAACAGTTGGACAACTATGTCCTGTAACTTTTGCCACCTCTTCATAATAAAAATCTATTATTCCATCTTCAAAACTGCCTAAAACATGGGAAAGTGGATCGTAAAGTGAAATTTTTGGCACTTCATTAAAATACTCTTTTTTACTCATTTTTTATCCTTTTTAATGAATTTTTCTATTAACTGTTCAAGTGGTTTTGGTTTTGAATATAGATACCCTTGAGCCAAATAACACCCCTCTTTTATTAAAAATTCTTCCTGAGCCTTCTCCTCCACTCCTTCAGCTAAAATACCAATTTCTAAGCTTTTTGCTAAAGCTATAATGGCCCTAGAGATGGCTATATCGCTAATATCTTTTGGAATATTTCGCACAAAGGATTTATCAATTTTTAATCTATCAATTGGAAAAAGTTTGAGATAACTTAATGAAGAGTACCCAATGCCAAAATCATCTATGGCCAAAGTAACCCCTAAATTTTTAAGTTTT
The DNA here is from genome assembly GCA_012521935.1 of Campylobacteraceae bacterium. GTDB lineage: Bacteria > Campylobacterota > Campylobacteria > Campylobacterales > Campylobacteraceae > JAAYLJ01. The sequence continues at coordinate 2,367 of JAAYLJ010000051.1, forward strand.
TGCATGATTTGTGCTGATTCATTAGGGTTTTTCATAATATAAGTTTCGGTTAATTCAAGTTCAAGCAAAGATGGATTTAAATTTGCCTTAGAAGTTGCATTCAAGATAGTTTCATAAAGATCATCATGCTGCATTTGAACTGCGGAGATATTTATGGCAATTTTTACTCTTTTATTGCTTAAATCATTGATTTTTTTCGCACTAAAGCATGCCGATTCGATAAGTTTTTTTCCAATTTGCAAAATAAGCTTACTACTCTCTGCTAAGGGCATAAAAATATCTGGATAAATTATCCCTTTTTTAGGGTGATTCCATCTAGCTAAAGCTTCAAAGCCCCATATTTCACCACTTCTCATATCTATTTGTGGTTGATAATATAATATAAATTCATTTTGCTTAATAGCCTCTCTTAACTCATTTTCTAAATTTAATTTTTGAAAAAGCCTATTTGTAATGGCAGTTGTATAGTAAGAGTGTCTATTTCTTCCAAGTTCCTTAGCCTTATACATAGCAGCGTCAGCATTTTTAATAAGCGTATGCAAATCTTCTCCATCTTCTGGAAAAAGCGCAACTCCAATGCTAGAAGTTATATTAAAAGTCAAATCTTTAACAATAAAAGGCTCTTCTAAAGTTTTTAAAATCTTATTTACCACCTTATCAACCATAGAGTCCTCTTTAATATCCTCTAACACTAAAACAAACTCATCTCCGCCTATTCTAGCTACGGTATCTCTTCCTCTTA
>JAAYLJ010000006.1 GCA_012521935.1 Campylobacteraceae bacterium
ATTTACCAAGTGGTAGCGCAGTATGCAATACAGCAATAGCTACAAATAGGCGCTATAAAACTCAAACGGGAGAGCAAAAAGAGGAAGTCTGCTTTATAGACATTGTGCTTTTTGGACGAACTGCTGAGATAGCAAATCAGTACCTAAAAAAAGGTTCCAAAGTTTTAGTTGAAGGTAGATTAAAACTTGAACAGTGGAATGATCAAAGTGGGCAAAAAAGAAGTAGGCACACTGTAACAGTTGAAACTTTACAAATGCTTGATAGTAAGGGGCAATCCCCGCAACCTCAAGAGAGTACGCAAAATTACTCACATCAAGAACAAAGTCAATCATATCATAACAATCAAAGAGATCATGGCAGTGATTCAAACCAATTTCCTGAGATTGATATAAATGATGATGAAATTCCATTTTAAAACTTTAAAAGGTAAAAATTATGTCTGATAAAAGAAAATATTCAAGAAAATATTGCAAATATTGTGAAGCAAAAGTTGAGTTTATCGATTATAAAGATACAAAAATGTTAAAACACTCTTTGTCTGAAAGATTTAAAATCATGCCACGAAGACTTACAGGTAACTGTAAAAAACATCAAGAGATGGTTGAAGCAGCTATCAAAAGAGCAAGACACGCAGCAATCATTCCATTTATTGTCGATAGAAAAAAGGTAGTACATAACCCTTTTGATATCTTATAAGAGTTAAAGGACTTAAAGTCCTTTAACTTACTTTTTGAAAGCTATCTTTAGCACCTCTTCCACTCTTTCTACTGGTATGATTTCTAAAGCATCCTTAACCTCAGATGGAATATCTTCTAAATCTCTCTCAAAATTCTTTTTAGGAATGATTGCAGTTTTTATCTTGGCCTTATATGCAGCTATTAATTTCTCTTTTAGTCCACCAATAGGCAAAACTTTTCCAGTTAAAGTAAGCTCACCTGTCATGGCAACATCACTTCTTACTTTAGTATTGGAAAATATCGATGCAATCGCAGTTGCCATCGTGATTCCAGCACTTGGCCCATCTTTTGGAGTAGCGCCCTCAGGAACATGAAGATGAAGATCATATCTTTTGTAAACATCGCTTGGAGTGGTTTTTTCACCCTCTTTAATAGGTATGATTGCTTTTGGTACTTTTATGGCTTTTTCATCTATTAAAACTTTTACAACACTTAAGGCTATCTTGGCGGACTCTTTCATCACCTCACCCAAAGAGCCAGTAACTTGCACCAAACCTTTACCTTGAATTTTAATTGCCTCAATCTTTAAAACATCCCCGCCAACGCTTGTCCATGCAAGCCCATTTACCTCTCCAATTTTTGGACTACTCTCTACTGCTTCAATTTCAAATACTTTTTTCTCTAAATACTCATCTAAGTTTTTAAGTGAGATGGATACTTTTTTAACTTCTGGATTTATAAGTAGCTCTTTTGCCACTTTTCTAAAAATATCCGCAACCCTTCTTCTTAAGTTTCTAACTCCAGACTCCCTAGTATAATCAGATATGATTGCTTGCAAAGCAGGCTTACTAATGGAAGCTTCGATAGATTTTAATCCATGTTTTTTTAACTCTTGTGGGATTAAATATTTTTTTGCTATCTCAAATTTTTCCTGCGGAGTGTATGAGCTTAAAAATATAAACTCCATCCTATCTCTTAATGGAGCAGGGATCGAGCCAACATCATTAGCCGTTGCAACAAAAACTATCTTACTTAAATCTATATTGAAATTTAGGTAATAATCCCTAAATTTATTATTTTGCTCTGGATCTAAAACCTCTAACAATACAGCAGTTGGATCTCCTCTAAAACTTCTTGCAACCTTATCTATCTCATCTAAAACAATAACAGGATTCATCTCTTTTGCTTCAATGAGTCCTTGGACAATTCTCCCAGGCATCGCTCCAATGTAGGTTCTTCTATGCCCTCTTAGCTCATTTACATCCTCGAGTCCACCAAGTGCAATTCGTATTAGTTTTCTTTTAAGCGCTTTTGAAATTGAGTTTGCTAAAGAAGTTTTACCAACTCCTGGAGGTCCTGCAAAGCAAAGAATCGCACCCTTATTAGATCTATCTTTTATCCCCCTTTTTTCTAAAAGCTCTCTAACAGCAAAATACTCCTCAATTCTCTCTTTTGGGCGCTTTAATGAGTAGTGATCTTTATCTAGCTGTCTTTTGACTTCAACAATATTTAATTTATCTTTAGAACTCTTCTCAAAAGGTATCTCAATCACCCAATCAAGATAGCTTTGGATCATGTTTGCATCTGCTGAGTCTGGGTGCATTCTGGAGAGTTTATCTATCTGTTTACTAATCTCTTTTATGGCATCTTCACTCATGAAAGGTTTTTTAAGCTCTAGTTTTTGCCTATACTCCTCTATCTCTTCCTCTCTTTGAGTGTCGCTTCCAAGCTCTTGCTGGATCTGCTTTAGCTGCTCTTTTAGAAAATACTCCTTATTTACCTTTTCAATTCTAGAGTGAACCTTGCTTTTTATCTCTTTTTGTAACTTACTAGCTTCAATCTCTTCAATTAAATAATCAGCCAAAAGAAGCATTCTATTTAAAAGATTTTGCTCAATAAACAGCGTGTAAGCTTGCTCTTTTTTAAGCTTCATCGAGCTTGCTATAAGATCACAAATCCTTCCCATTTCACTATTTTCTTCAATGGTTTTTAGCAAATCTGGCGGAAAGTAATTGCTAATATTTGACAAAGCTCTAACTTTTTCTCTAATCACTTTACCAACAGCTTCAATCTTGGCTTCATTATCTCTAATAGTTTTAATAATCTCAATCTTTCCAACTAGAGGTTTTTCGCTTATCTCTTCAATGACTCTACCTTTGCTTATTCCTTGAAAAAGTATCTTTACTCTTCCATCAGGCAAAGAGACTTTTCTCATGATTGAGCCAACAACTCCTGCGTCAAATATTGTTTCAAAATCCCTTGTTCCCTCTTCATCTGGTTTTGCTGTTGCTACAATCACCAAAGAGTCATTTTTAATAGCCTCATTAGCAGCTGCGATGTTCTCCTCATCATTTAAAAAGATAGGTGTAATCATAAATGGGTATAAAAAAAGATCATCTTCTATTATTATTGGCAAATCTGCTGGAAATGATTTTTTATCTGTTATTTTCAACTGTTTCTCCTTTTATTCAAATATTCCTCTATACCAAGGTAGTTCTGGCTTTATCATTTGTGCATCTTTTAAAGATGAGTTTTCAAGTTTTTCTTTATAAGCTTGAGCTGAATCCTTCTTCTTTGTCCTGCTATAAAGCGAGGCTATCTCTCCATCAAGATAATACTCTCCAAGCTCTAATTTCGTTAGTATCGTCTCAACCATTGGCCTATAAATTGAGTTTGGATACTTATCCATAAAAACCCTTGTATCATCAATGGTATCTAAAAGAAGCTGCTGGTTTCTGTTTGGTAAAATGAAAGAGTTAAAGTTTGCTTTTATTTTTAAGTATGAAGCATACTCAATCTTTTTTGAAGTTCCATATCGTTTCATATACTCATCAAGATAAAAGTTTGACATAATATACTCTTCATCTTCAATGTGTGCATTTGCCAAAATAAGCATCATCTCTTCCAAAAGTGGCGAAGCTATGTGTTCGCTTGCCATTGAGATAAAGTGAGAATCAGCTAATTCTAAATCCCTATCTCTAATATCTTTAATAATCTGCTCATACCAAGCATTAGCTGGAAGGTTATAAAGCTCATCAGATTTGGTGGAACACCCACTAATAAATAGTGCAATTGCGAAGATAGATATTAAAACTTTTTTCATAATCATCCTTATTTAAAAAGTAGCTATTATAGTCTTTTTCCAGTTATTCAAAGATTAAACTAAAAATCTTTCCATCCAATGGTGCTTTAAACTCTAAAGTGATACAATGTTAGATTATCTATTAGCTAAAGGATATAAATGATATTTAATGTTGCTTCCGCAATCCCTGGCTTTTCCCATGTTAAAACAGTGGAGCTAAAGAAGATAGACGATTTTTTTATGCAGTTAAAAAGTGGTGAAGATGAGACATCTTTTACCTTGATTAATCCATACCTTTTAAGAGAGTATCCATTTGAGATACCAAGTTTTTATAAAGAGATTTTGCAAATAGACAAAGAGTCTGCCATCTTGATTTTAAACATTATGATAGTAGCAAAACCAATCGAACACTCAACTATCAACTTCATAGCACCAGTCATTTTTAATACTGATTCAAAAACTATGGCTCAAGTACTATTAGATCAAGAAAAATACCCAGACTATGGCATCATGGAAGGGATAAAAGATTATCTAAAGGGAAATGATGAAGCTTAGTTTTATTGGCAATGGAGCTATGGCAAAAGCGATGATAAAGGGTGCCATAGCAAACTACAAGATTGAAGTTATAGGAAGAGATTTAGAGAAATTAAATATTTTAAATGAAGAGTTAAATGGAAAACTTGAAGTTAAAAAACTTGAAGAAAAGATGGATGTAGAGGGAAAAGTTTTAATTCTTTGTGTAAAACCTCAAGCTTTAAAAAGTGTTGCAACTTTTTTTAAAGGAAGAGCTAAAGCCTTAATTAGCGTTTTAGCTGGAACTAATTTAAGTAGTTTAAAAGAGCAGATTAAAGCTGATTTTACCATTAGAGCGATGCCAAACTTAGCAGCTTCTTACAAAGCTTCAATGACAACACTAACAGGAGATAAAGGCTTTAAAGAAGAATCTATGCTGATTTTACAAAGCATTGGTAAGACGCTTTGGCTAGAGAGTGAAAAAGAGCTTGACATAGCAGCTGGAGTTAACGGGTGTGGGCCAGCTTTTTTAGCCATTGTAGCTGAAGCTTTAGCTGATGGGGCAGTTAAAGAGGGAGTAAAAAGAGAAGATGCTTATGTGTTAGTAAAAGGACTTTTTGAAGGATTTGCGCCACTTTTAGAAAACTCAACTCATCCAGCTTTGATAAAAGATGGAGTTATGAGCCCTGGAGGTGTTACTGCTGCTGGTGTTGGGGCTTTGGAAGAGTTTAGAGTAAGAAATGCTTTTATAAAAGCAATACAATATGCACACGAAAAGAAAATAAAGTAAGATTTAAAGCAAAATTATGCTAGAATTTGCTTAAGAATTATTTTCAAAAGGAGGCATCATGCTCCGCCTATTTTTACTACTTTTAACTACTCTTTTTTTATGGGCTGATGTAGAGCCAAATGACAATTGCAATCAAGCTGAATTAGTACAATTAAACTCTACCATGGCAGGTTCTGTTCAAGGCAATAGTTGGTTTATAACAAATGATCCGAATGATTATTACCATTTTACTATTCCAACTAGTGGTGAGGTAAAAATAGAAGTACAGTCCAACGGGCCTATTAATGGTTATTTATATAACTCAAGTTGTAGTTCAACAGTTAGTAGCAGAACAAACAGTAATAACTTTACCTTAACTGCTAAAGTAAATGCTGGCCAGTACAAATTTAGACTTTATAATGATGTTTCAACTACAAGAACTTACTCTTTTAGCATTAATTACACTCCAGACATGCCCTCTTTTAGTATAAATGATATATCTTTTAATGAAGGAAATAGTGGTTGGCATACTGAAAAAGTAGCTGTTAGTTTATCTAATGCTCTTGAAGAAACCGTTACAGTTAATTATGCTACTTCAGATTTAGAGGCAAAAGCTGGCATAGACTATAAAGCCACTTCAGGTACTTTAACTTTTTACCCAGGAGACATAACTAGAACTATTTTAGTAGAGATAAACGGAGATACTGAAACTGAAAACAATGAAAGATTTAAAATAACTCTTAGCAATCCATCTTTGGGTACTAAACTAGATAATAGTAGCGCCACAATAACCATAATAGATGATGATGGGGGCGAGGTTTACAATAATGAAAGAGGATTTCTAATAAGAAACCCAGTTGATAGTAGAAACATAAGGGGTGGTTTAAGAGTTATTGGAAATACAGTTCTTTGTCCTAAAGATAGATCTGGAAAATGTATAGAAAGTACTGGATCTACAACGAATGCGGATTTAGATTTAAAATTTGTAAATACAAAAAATTTTAATGGAAGTTTTAAAAACTCTTCAGATGCAAAGTTAGATATCCCCTCTTCTGCTACTATTAAGTGGGCAGGTTTTTATGCACAAGGATACTTAAGTGACAGTGCGTACCGCACAAGTAATATTAACTCCACAAAAACTGCCATACTTGACTCTCCAGTAAGACTTACCATTCCCTCTCTTGGAACCATAGATATTCCAGCTCAAATTACAAATGCTCAAAGAAATGGTTCTTTTGGATACACATATGGCTCATATAGTGAAGTTTCAGAGTTAAAAGGAAAAAAAGGTAGTGAGATAAATGGGTGGGTAACTGCAGCAAATATTAAAGCAAATCAAGGAAGAACTCAAGATTTTAGAGATGGGCTTGGAAATTTTGGGGCGTGGACTTTAGTTGTAGTGTATGAAGATCAAAATGAGAGTTTAAAAAATATATCTGTTTTTGATGGGTACAGACAAGTAAATCAAAATAATGGCTCAGTTGACATAATAATTGATGGGTTTTTGACTCCTACAAGTGGTGATGTAACTTCCACTCTATCCATATTTGCAGGAGAGGGCGATAAGCACATTTCGGGGGATAAACTCTTCATTGATGGGGTTGAGATAAGTGTTGAAAGAAACAATGCTTTCAACTCTTCCATCTCCAATGTTGAAAGAAATCCTTCTCTTATAAATAATCAAGGTATAGATATACAAAATCATGATGTAAGCAATATTGTTAAAAATAGGCAAACAAAATCTACTATCAACTTAACATCCACTCAAGATGCGTACTTCCCAAGTGTTGTAGCTTTCACTACTGAGCTTTATGAGCCTAGAGTTTGCTATGCCCAAACTCTTTATGATGAAAGTGGTGAAAACGAGTTAACAAGTGCAAAGATTGGTGATATTATCACTATTCATACTTGGATATCAAATATGAAAAAAGATGCTACGGATGGAGATCTTGAAACAGCTGATAAGGTTTTAATTACTGTTGATTTAGATGAAGAAAATATTGAGTATCAAGATGGAACTATTGAGATTAAAAACATTGGAAGTAGCACCTATGAACAAAATAGCAATAAAATTTCATTTGTAGAAGATAAGCCTACTACTTTGTGGAGAGTTGGAATTGGAGCAAATGAGGTTGATGGCGGAAGATTAGATCCAAATCCGCACGGAACAGAGGATAAAAAAGTTTTTGTAACTTATAAGGCAAAACTTATAAGTTCTGGTGAAGTTGATATTGGAAATATCTATAAAGTATCTTATGAAAATAGTCTTTTAGGAGAGAGGTTTGGAGATGAAAGTCCGCTTAACATAGGGATTTGTGCAGATTTTAGCTCTTCATTAACCATTGAAGGAGCGCTTGGTGCTTTTAATGTAGTTAATCAAAATTTTAATAAAAACTCCAATAGCACTGATACAAACAGTGAAGAAAATGCCCTTTATACCCAAGTCACGGGACAAGATTTTAAAGTTAAAGTTCTCTCTTTGGAAGATGATTTAAAAACTCTTAGAAACACAAATGAAATAGTTGAAATTGGTTTTATAGATACTCCAGATTATGGAAGCGCAAATACAACTGAAGAGAAGCAACAAATGTGTGAAGACGCGTCTTTGCTTTCTGGTACTTTAAAAACTATTAAATTTGAAAATGAGTCATCTAAAGAGATCACCTTTTCATATCCAAAAGCTGCAAAAAGCCTATCATTTAAAATCTCTTTTAACAAAGGCGGTGTTACAAAATATGCATGCTCAAGAGACCCTTGGGGCTTTGCTGTAAGGCCTAGTTCTTATGAGTTAAGCACTCCAGATAGTGAGCCATTAACAGGCGGCAAAAAACACACACTAAACATAAAAGCCATGGATAAAAAAGAGGGAGGAGATAAGAGCACTAGCTACAATCAAACAGGATCTTTAATTACTGGCACAATGAAGGTGATAACTCCAGCGGGTTGCGATGAGGATAGCATAGATACAGAGGATAAAGATATTACATTCATAAACTCTTTTAGCGATGGTGAATTAAATTATACAAACTTTTCATTTGATAATGTTGGTGTTGCTAGAGTAGAAATACTAGATGATAAGTGGACAAAAGTCGATCAAAAAGAGTCAAGTGGTAAAAGCTTTGATGAGTGTATAGTTGATAGTAGTAGCGATACCCCAAATAAAGATGGAAAAGTTGGTTGCAACATCTATCAAACTAAGGATTTTAAATTTATCCCAGATAGGTTTGAAAATAGGCTTAAGCTAAACTATTTTAATGATGCTGAATTTGCTTACATTGGTGGAGGTGAAGATTTTAGTCCAAGACTTTTTCTTACAACTAAAGCAATATTAGCTAATGATGAAGTAGCTACAAACTACACTAAAGGTTGCTATGCAAAAGATATAGATTTTAAAATCTCTTTAGATGCAGCTCCACAAGATTGGGTAAATACAGGAACAGCTAAAGAGAAAATCCTCTTTTTTGATGATAATGCGACAACTGATATTTCTAATCAAAACAATGGCTGGGTTACAGCATCTTCAAAAGAAGATATGTTCATAAATGGCATTGCAAATGATCTTTTGATTAAATTTAATTTTGAAAAAAACAATGAAACTCCACAAAATCCTTTCGTGGTAAAAGTCGGTGATTTTAAAGTAGATGATGTAGAAGATGAAGACAATGTTTCTGGAAACAATTTTACTGAAGATGCGGGCAATGAAGATATAAATTTTTACTATGGAAGAGTTCATTCGCCTGATTATAGAGGCACTAGCCCAATTGTTGCTAAAGTTGGGTATGAAGTTTACTGTAAAAATTGCGATAAAACCACTCATAGCATCTCTAATAAACAAAGCCCTACCACTCCTTTTTGGTTTATAAATACAAAACATGATAAGTTAGAGCATGGGAAAGTAAAGAGCGTCGCATCTCAGTCTTCTAAAACTACATCAAATCCCGCAGTATCGATAAATATCAATAACGGCATTGAAGACTTAACTTTAACAACTAACACTGTTCCATCTAAAGATAAAATCATACTTGAGCCTGATAGTTGGCTTATTTATAATACTTTTAATCCTAACACCAATTTTACAGACTTTTTAGTCGAATTTACCACTGGCGGAGAGTGGGCAGGAGAAGGAAGTGTTAATAAAGAGAACGAGGGAGAAAAAGAAGGTGAACATGTAGGCAAAAATGATAACAATAATAGAACAAATCGCAGGATTTCATGGTAATGAAGCCTGCTTTTTCAATGATAGAGCTTGTAATTTCCATAGTAGTTATGGGCATAGTTGTTATGAGCTTACCTTTAATTTTAGTTCAAACACAAAAAAATAATGCCTTCATCATCTCCCAAGAAGCCATCTTAGCAGCTAAAGCAAAGATGGGATTAATTCTTTCGTATGAGTGGGACACAAACAGTTATCAAGAGGACATTAGCCCATATGGTTTTGTTTTAGACACAAGTGCAAATGCAGACTCAAATAATATTTATAATACTAATAGCACTTTTAGAAAAGGGCATATAGATGAAGAATTAAGAAGAAGGGTTTATGACCAATCAGTCGTAAAAAGAACCCCAACAGCTATTAAAGATGCGCAAAACAATGAGATTGGATACTTTAACAATAAAGCTGACACCATCGCAGTTATCCCAGAAAATTATGATTTTATTTTTGATTTAACCTTAACACCCAAGGTAAAATATATTAGTGATACCTTTAGCATAACTGGCAATGTAGCTACTTTTAATCTTGATATAGCAAATCCAAAAAATGAAACAAATATAAAAATGATAGAGATTGAAAGTGAAAGTTCACATTATGACAAACCTTTTTCCACCATACGCTCTTTTAGCGCTAACATAGGCGAAAGCCCACTACTAAGGAGAACTTTTTAATGCGCAAAAAAAGTGGCTTTACTATGGTTGAGCTTGTCATGGTCATAATAGTTTTAGGAATTGTAGCTAGCATTGGAGCTGATATTATTTCAAATCTTTATACCAACTACCTAAGAACAAGAGCGGTAAATAGGCTTCAAACTCAAACAGAAATAGCACTTGAGCAAATTGCTAAAAGACTTCAATACCGCATTAAAGATAGCGTTATAGCTAGAAACAATGCAGGATTTAAGTCTTTAGCTAGCGTAGCTGTAAATGAAAACTATAAAACCCTTGAGTGGATCGGCTATAGCAATGAAAGCTTAAGAGGAGAGGGAAAAACTCCTGGATGGAGTGGTTTTATAGACTTAGATCACAATAGCACTAATGAACCTGCTAAAACCATCTTTACTCCTGGTAGTAAACTAAGTGATGCTAAAGAGATTATAGAAGCTTTAACTTATGATACGGTTGATTTTGCAATCAAAAAACCAGCCATTATCTTTAAAGAAAAAAGCACTTTTGAAATAGATGAGTATGGATGGGATGGGGGAGTTAATGAACACGCCTTTAAAATTAGCGTAGAAGATGATGAAACTTTAAAGTTAGATGATTTTCCAGACGAAGTTTTTGAGCACTACTATCTAGCCCATACCGCCTATGCCCTGCAACCTAGCAATGCAGTAGTGCTTGATAATATAGAAGATTTTGAATTAAAACTTCACTACAATTATCAGCCGTGGCACGGGGAAGATTTAGATGATGGGGATGAGGCTATCATAGCTAAACATGTGAGTCTTTTTAGATTTAAACAAGATGGAGATATGATTAGGTTAAAGTTATGTTTACATGACAATAAAGAGAGTGGCTTGGAAGATATTATAGTTGCTTGTAAAGAGAGGGTTATTTATTAAATGAGAAACGGATTTAGCTTGATAACTGCTATTTTATTCATAGTCTTAGTTGCAACACTTGGTGCAATGGCTCTTAGTTTTTCAACACAAGGGACAAAACAAACAGCAGACATTTACCTTCAATCTCAAGCAGAGCTTTTATCCAGAAGCGCTGCTGAAATGGCGCTTCTAGCCATATCGGCTCACGACATAGTGGCTGAGAATAAATGTATAAATGAAGTTAAGTTTTCATATCCAAACAATGCTGATCCAATCTTTGATGTTTCGGTAGAGCTTCAATATTTTGGAACAAATACTTTGCCTGCTAATTGCGATACTATTTATAATGATCTTCAAACTGACGCTTCAGATAAAACTGTACTTATGGATGTTTATGTAAAAACTGTTGCCAACATAGCAACTGAGCCAATTTCTATCCACAGAAGAACCCTTCAAAAACCCTAATAACCCCGCATTTTTAAGATTTGCTATGTTATAATTCGCGACATTTAAATACTTAAGTTAGCGAAAGGAAAACCCATGAATACAAGCATTGTTGGAAAACAATTTGAGTTAACAGATGCTATAAAAAACTATATTGAGAGTGGTTTTGATGCTTTAGGTATCTATAATCTTGACATCATCTCAACAAGAGCTCTCATCACCGCAGATGAAAAAAAAGGTAGAAAAGGCTTTGGAGCTGAAATCATCATTAACCTAGCTCACTCAAACACTGTTGTTATAAAAGAGAAAGATAAAGATCTTTATGCAGCAATTGATTTAGCCATAGATAGAGCAAAAAAAGTTTTAAGAAGACACCACGATAAAATAACCACCCATAAAGGTAAAGCTGATACAGAAGTAGTTTCAGTAAAAGAGGCTGAAGAGGCACTTGAGGGGGTTGATGAGATAGTGCCAACAGAACTAGAACTATACAAACCAATGGAGATTGATGAGGCTTTAAAAAAGCTAAAAGATAGTGGCAGACAGTTTTTAGTCTTTAATGATTTAGAGGCAAAAATGAGAGTTTTATACAAAAGAAGTGATGAAAAATTTGGGTTATATTAAACCTTAGGAGGCTTTAGAGCCTCCACCCTTTTTTTAGCCTCTTTTAAAATATCTAGATCATCTTCCTTAAACCACTTAAAAGAGCTTCCGTGTTGAAAAATCCCATCTAACATGCTTCCACTTTGTCTATACTTTAAATCAAGCTCGGCTATCTCAAAGCCATTATTGCTTTTTGTAAAATCACTAAGCCTTTTAGTGTCATCTTTGTATGTAAAAAGAAAACAATAACCCTTTATGCCAGTCCTACTTACCCTTCCTCTTAATTGATGAAGTGAAGCAAGCCCCAATCTCTCAGCCCCAACTATAATGATAGTAGAGAGTTTTGGCAAAGATATACCAACTTCAATTACTGTTGTGGCTAGTAAAATGCTACCTTTTTTGGCAAATTTTTCTAAAATTTCCTCTTTCTCTTTATCTTTTCCATGAGTAACAAAAACATTTTTAAATCTCTTTTCCCAAAAACCCCTGCCCTCTTCCAAAGATTGATATATGTTTGAATCGCTCTCTTTTGTAAGCGGATAAATAATGGCTATTTGATGATCTTTTTCTATCTCATTTTCAATATGTTTTAAAAGAAGAGAAAATTCACTCTTTTTTACAACCTTAGTATCTATATTTTTAACAAATGGAGTCTCTTTCATAAAACTATAATCAACTAAAGATTCATGCATCATACTTAAAGTTCGTGGGATTGGGGTAGCGGTAAATTGAAAAAAATGCGGATGATGCTCATGTTTTGTAGCTAATTTATGCAACAAATCCCTTTGATTTGTGCCAAATCTATGCTGTTCATCTATCATTACAACTTCACAAGTAGGAAGATTTTCATACAAAAGGGCGTGAGTTCCTATGATGACATGAGAGTTTTCTAAATCTTTTGCTTTTAAATTTGAAGTGACTAAAGATATATTTATCTTTTTATCTAAAAACTTTTTAGCCTCTTCAAATAGCTGCATAGCCAAAATGGTTGTTGGTGCCATTAGTATAGATCTATTTGGAAATGCCATCGCCATGGTTGCTAAAATTACTATGGTTTTTCCACTTCCAACATCCCCCATCACCACTCTTTTTGCAGCATTTGAGCTATTTAAATCTTTGGCTATATCTAAGATTGCACTATTTTGATCTTTAGTTAGTTTAAATGGTAAATTTTTTATGAATTCTTCTGGGCAAGCTTCTATCTTTTTGAGTGCTTTAAAAACTCTTTTCTTCTTTGATAATTTTCTTAAGTAGTTAAAAGCTTCAACAAATTTTAATAAAGGAGTTATGTTTTTACTAAAATATGGCTCATTGTACATATAAATATTTTCTATATTTAAAGAGTGAAGTTTTAGTAAAGTTTCTATCTCTTCATCTTTTAAACCCTCTTTTTTCAAACCCTCAAAGTTTAAAAATTTACTAATTAATGATTGGATTGTTGCATCTTTTAATGGAGTTTTATATTTTGGAATGATGGTGTTAATTTTTGTAATAATTTTAGGTTGTACTATTTGCAAACTTGTGTGAAATCTTTGCAACTTACCTTTTACAAAAAGCTTTTCATTGCTTTTAAATTTAGCATAATGAAAAGGCTTTGGATGAAAGAAAACTAAAACTATGTTTCTTCCCCAAAGCTCGCTAAAAGAGTTTACATTTAAAGTTTTTGCCCTTTTAAAACTATCTTTACACTCAACCTCTACAACAACCTCTTCACCAACAGTTGGGGTTTTTGTTAAAAAATTATTCTCAATTAAAACAGGAGTGGTTATGGCTAAATCTAAAAGAGTGCTTGCTCCTAGTTTTTTTAAATCTTGCGCAAAAGAGCTGTTACCTATCTTCATCTTTATTAGTTACAATGGCAAAGGTTAAACTGCTTATCTCTGGGTGTTTTTTGATAAAATCATTCAACTCTTCTAATGTTAAATCATTAATTAATTCTAACTCTTTTTGAAAATATCCTTTTTCTAAATCCAAATAATACTCTCTAAAGTCTCTTGATAATCTTTGAGATAAAGTCTCATTTCTAAGTGGCTCAGAGCCTAACAAAAACCTCTTTGCTTGCTCTAACTCCTCGCTAGTTACTCCATTTTTAACAAATGAAGAGACAACCTCTTTTACTAACTTAACAGCTTCATCTTTATTGCTATTTTTAGTTTGCAAATGTCCACTAAATTTACTTGAAGATTTATCTATACTCACTCTTCCATAAGCTGAATACGCTAAGCCTCTTTTTACTCTAATCTCCTCCATCAGCCTGCTACCAAAGCCGCTAGCACCAAGTATGAATGAGGCAACTTTTGCTTTATACTGCTCTTTGCTTGTGCTATCTAAATTAAATGGAGATCCAAAATAGACATAAGCTTGCTCACTTGGTTTTATTATCTCAATTTCTTGCATCTTTTCATTTGGCAAAATGTGTGAAATTTCTCTTTTTTCACCATGAGGCAAACTACTTAAAGCTTTCATTAACTCTTGCTCTATCTCTTCTTTAACAATATCTCCACCAAGCACAACTACTGCATTTGCAAGAGTTAAATGCTCTTTTATAAAATCTTTTACATCTTCTAAACTAATTTTTTGAACACTTTGCACAGTTCCAAAACTACTATTTTCCAAAGGAGTTCCCTCAAAAAATAATCTTTTTAACTCTTTGCTAGCTAGATAGTCAAAATCACTCTCTTTTCTTGAAAGCGTCGCTAAGCTTAAAAGCCTAACTTTTTCAATGCTTTCTTTAGTTAAATTTGGCTCACTTAGAAGCTCTTTTAACTCTTTAAGTGCAAAATCAAAATTCTCTTTTAAGCTATTTATCTCAAAAACTAAAGTTTCAACCCCAGAGTGAACTGTAAAACTAATCGCTTTTTGCTCTAATCTTGTTGCAAAGCCAACAGCTCCCAAACTCTTAGTTCCCTCATTTAAAATCATGGTTGAAAATCTTGCAAGTCCTGGCTTATCTGCATCTTTAATAGCTCCAGAGGCTTTAAATACTAACTGCATGGAGACAATTTGTAAATTGCTATTTTTTTCATAAATTAAAGGTATTTTTATACCCTTAATGTCCAAACTATCTTGACCCACTAAAACTCCTTGGAATATAGTTGCTAACAAAATTAATGTTTTAATTAAATTTTTTAAGTATTTCATATGAAGTGTTCCGTTTTGCTGGTATTTCGCCAATATCTCTTATTAGGCTTATCATCTGCTCTTCATTCATTTGGTTTCTAGCCCCAGCAGCTGCTACAACATTCTCTTCCATCATGGTGCTCCCTAAATCATTTGCCCCAAAAAGAAGGGCTAACTGCCCTATGTAGCTTCCTTGAGTAACCCAAGAGCTTTGAATATTTTTTACATTATCTAAAAAAAGCCTACTTACTGCAAGTAGCTTTAAGTATCTAATAGGGGATTGCTTTTTAAGTTCTGGCATCTGCTTTAAAAGCTCTGTATTTGCGCCTTGAAAACTCCACAATATAAAAGCTCTAAATCCATCAGTTTCATCTTGCAAATCTCTAATTAGCTCCCAATGTTTTACTATCTCTTCATCGCTTTCAACTGTACCAAACATCATGGTAGCAGTTGATTTCATGCCTATTTCATGAGCATCTTTATGGATCTTTATCCATTTACTGCTATCTATTTTATTTGGAGCTACTATATCTCTAACCCTATCACTCAAAATCTCCGCTCCAGCCCCTGGGATGGAGTAGAGTCCCTTTTTATGCAATCTTTTTAAAACTTCTTTGGGAGTAATTTTTGAAATCTTTGCAATGTAGTCAATCTCAATGGCAGAAAACCCATGAATGGTGATCTTAGGGTAGTTTTTACTAATCCACTCAACTAAATCCTCATACCATTCAATCTTAAGTTTAGGATGAACTCCACCTTGAAACAGGATTTGAGTTCCTCCTATTTCAAGTAATTCTTCAATCTTTTTTCCAATCTCTTCAAAACTTAAAATGTAAGCATCTTCATCTTTTAAATGCCTATAAAACGCGCAAAATTTACAATTTACCCAGCAAATATTTGTATAATTTATATTTCTATCTACTACAAAAGTGGTTATTTTTTCTGGATGAAGAGCTCTTTTTCTCTCCATTGCCATCTTGCCTAAATCTTTTAAATCTGCATTTTGTATCAAACTAACCGCGTCTTTTACGCTCAATCTTTCCATGGTTATCTTTTTTATTTTAATTATACCTAGTTAAAATTAAATGGGCGTCAACTGCTTTTCTCTTTTTTTAACCAATTATAGATAGTCGCTCTTGAAATGTTTATCTTTTTACTAACATAGTTTGTGCTATTTCTAATGGTAAAAATTCCCGCACTTTGAAGGTAGTTTACTAACTCTTGTTTTTCATCTTTTTTAAAGCTCATCAAAGTTAAATTTTTCTCTTTTAAAAACTCATCAATGCTTTTATCTATATGATTTTCCCAATCTTGTGAAACAAAAACTTCAACATCTTCTTTATTTTTAGAAAGATTTAAAAACTCTTTTAAATTTTCATACAACCCCTTAGCCAAACTAATATCATAATTTATGCAAAGCATTCCAAAAGCATCTTCATTTTCATCTCTTAAGAGCAAAGTAATCGCCTTAATCACCCTTCCATCGCTCCCTTTTTTCTCATACGGGCCAATTAAGTTTTTTTTGAAACTGCCCATCGCCCCAATCATTTTATCTCCTGCTCTTCTTGAAGAAAAAGCATTTGATATATAGGCTACTTTTTTACTTTTCAAATCATGCAAAACAACCTCTACACTTGGGTGAAAAAGTGATGTTAGAGCGTCTGCTAGGGTTATGTAAGGTTTTAGTTTTTTATTCATTCCTCTATTTTATCAAATAAATGTATTTTTGACAAACTGTCTAAATTAGACTATAATTCTAAAAAATAGTATGAGGAGAAAAAATGGTTGGATTTATTGGTTTAGGTAATCTTGGAAGTGCAATTGCCAAAAGACTTGAGAGTATGGGCGAGGAGATTATCGCTTGGAATAGGACAGAACAAAAAGCAAAAGATTTGGGATTTAACTATGTTAAAAACCCAAAAGATTTATGGGAAAAGTGCGATACAGTTTTTGTATGTCTTTTTGAATCAAGTGCAGTTAGAGAAGTTTTTACAAAAGAAAATGGCTTACTAGAAGGAGTTAAAGAGGGGAAAACTATTGTTGATTTGACAACAAACCATTTTAAAGATGTTTTAGATTTTCATACTCTTGCTAAAGATGCTGGCATAAATTATCTAGAATCACCCGTTTTAGGAAGCGTAATTCCAGCAACAAAAGGAGAGCTCACTGTTGTTGCCTCTGGAGATAAAGTTGTTTTTAATAAAATTACTCCACTTTTAGAAAAATTTGCTAAAAATATTTTTCATCTTCCTGAGCCTAGTTTTGCAACAAAAATGAAGCTTATAAACAATTTATGTCTTGGCTCTTTTATGGCTACTTTAGCAGAATCTACAGTCATTGGAGAGGCTTGCGGGATTGATAAAAAAGATATTTTAGATATTTTAAATGTTGGTGGCGG
>JAAYLJ010000052.1 GCA_012521935.1 Campylobacteraceae bacterium
GAGTAAAGCACATCTCCTAGCATAATTGCACTTTTATCTCCAAAGAGTGCATTTATGGACTCTTCCCCTCTTCTAGTAGTTGCCTCATCTATCACATCATCATGCAAAAGACTTGCAGCATGTATCATCTCAATGATAGATGCTAGCATTATGGCATCTGGATGATCTTTTGCTATTCTTAAAACAAGTTTTGCTCTTAATCTCTTTCCACTTGGCAATTTGTCAAATAGTTTTAAAATAGTCTCATCATTAAGAGTGGATATATTCTCTCTCATCTTTTTTTCAACTAAATCTAACACCTTACTCCTTTATCCTAGGATCATAAAATTCTATTTTAACTCTTTTTGCTCTATCTTCAATGAAAGCTTCTATTGTGGCAATTTTATCTTCATTATTAAACTGGGTAAATTCTAATAAAAGGCTAGTTTTACTTTTTAATCTATCTACCTTATCTTCTAGCAAGAGCTCTTTTAATGCTCTTTTGCCGCGCTCTAAAGTTAATACCTGCTGTTTTGGAAAATCCCTATATCTAGTATGCAATATAAGTTGCTTAGTATCAAAAAGAGTCCAAGAAAAGGTGTATATTTTGGCCTCAATCTCCTCATTTTTTGCATCATAAACATAGATGTGAGCTTGCTCATCTTTTTTTAACTCAAACTTATGCCAAAATGCCCAATTTGGCTCTGCAAAGATAAATGTAGGCATTAAAAAAAGTAGGAGAAAAAAGAGTGATCTTTTTTTATTCATGCTTTGTTAATACTTTTGTTGAAAGATCTATGTAAAGATCTTCTCTTTTTTCATAAAGTTTATCTGGTTCATTTAGTATAAAACTATCTATATCTTCAAATTTAAAGTTTTCATTTTGGCTTAAAATTGACTCCATAGCGGCATATCTATCTAAAAACTCATCCACCATGCTCTCAACTACAGATCTTCTAGCATTTAACAAAACATCATAAAATTTAGATCTTGGAGAGCCAAAAAAAAGATCTTCTTCATCAACATTTAACATTTTTATTTCCTAAAATAGATAAAGCGTAGATTATAACACACCAAAACTTGTATAAGCTAAAATTTAATAGGTGCTTTTAATACTCATTAAAAATAGAGTTTTTAACCCTATTATCTCTTTTGTAATTTGATTTTGATTTTAGCTTCTCAAGTGCATTAGCACTATTTAATAACTCCTCTTTTATGCTTAAACTAGGCTCTTTTTGCACACTTAGCATAACTTCATTGGCAAAAAGCTCTAAATTCTTACTGTAAGTTGAATCTAAAACAACACTTTGAACTTTTTCTAACTGGCTTGAGTAGTTTTTTATAACTCTTGTTTGAAAAAGCAAAAAATCAAAATCTTCTCTTTTTAATATCGAAATTGCACTTTTAACAAATTTTTCTAAAGCTCTAATATACTTTACCCTCATACTTTTTTCTTTGATGGCTTTACTTTTTGACATCTTTACTCGCTTTTTGGCTCTATTTTCAATTTTTTCTACCCATTATATCACTAGATTGATACTATTTATTGATAGATAAGTCATTTGTTTACTAAAAGTTACTTATTGAGTTTTATAATATATAGAAACCATACCTTAGTAATTTGATAGGAATACTTGACATTAAATTTTTATTTCAATATACTTTCAAAAATTTTAAAAAAGGATTTAACATGAAACCACAAACTTCTGCTCTTAGGGCTGGAAATGAGAATGAAGTTTTTGGATCAATGGCAGTACCTCTTTATCAAAGCAGTGCGTATGATTTTAAAACTAGCGAAGTAGCAGCTAATAGGTTTGCTTTAAAAGAGTTAGGGCCAATCTACACTAGACTTAATAACCCAACGGTAGAAGTGCTTGAGAAAAGATTAGCTATCTTAGAAAAAGGTGCGGCTTCATTAGCAACTGCTAGTGGACAAGCTGCTATTTTTTATGCAGTTGCTAACTTAGCTAGAGCTGGAGATAATATATTAGTTGCAAATAAAATTTATGGTGGAGCTACTACTTTGCTAACCCATACTTTGAAAAACTTTGGCATAGAGGCAAGGCTCTTTGATAGCGACAAAGCAAATGATTTGGAAGAAAAAATTGATGAAAATAGTAAAGCTATATTTTTTGAATCATTATCAAACCCTCATGTTTGCATTTGTGAGTTTGAAGCCATAGCTAAGATTGCTAAAAAATATAGTATTGTTACTATTTGTGACAATACAGTTGCCACTCCTACTTTATGTAACCCTTTGGAGCTTGGATGTGATATAGTTGTACATAGTATCAGTAAATATATAGGTGGGCAAGGTCTTTGTATAGGAGGGGCTTTGATTGAAAGAGAGGGGTTAAATTCACTCTTAATTAACAATCCAAAATATCCTCAATTCAACACCCCAGATCCTAGTTATCATGGGTTAGTTTATGCGGATTTGCCTTTTCCTATCTTTACTCTAAGAGCAAGGCTCTCTTTGCTTAGAGATTTGGGTGCTTCAATTGCTCCATTTAATGCTTGGC
>JAAYLJ010000053.1 GCA_012521935.1 Campylobacteraceae bacterium
AGTGAAAACATTGGAAGCATAAGAGAGAGTTTTTTTGTATCTCTAATGAAGATAAATAGTAGTATAAAATATGCGAAAGTAGGGGATTTTATGGTGAATGATAAATATCTTTTTGAAATTGGTGGAAAAAACAAAAACTTTTTACAAATAAAAGATATAAAAGATAGTTTTTTAGCTCTTGATGATATAGAAATTGGATTTAAAAATAAAATCCCACTTTGGCTTTTTGGGTTTTTGTATTGACATCTTTTATCTTTGCGGATATACTTTGGATATACTTTTAGGAGATATTTATGTTAGTAACTGTTTCAAAATGGGGAAATTCGCAAGGCTTTAGAGTGCCAAAAGAACTATTAGAAAAACTAAATCTATCTATCGGTGATACGGTAAAAATCAACTGCGAAAAAGATAGATTAATAATAAAGCCAGCTAAAAAAGAGAAAAAATACAACATCAAAGAGCTAGTAAAAGCTATGCCCTCAGACTATAAAGCAACAGAAGAGTTTGATACTAAAATAGGGATAGAAAAGTGGTAAAATACATCCCTAGTAAAGGTGATATTGTAACACTAGATTTTGATCCACAAAGCGGACATGAGCAAAAAGGCCGTAGGCCAGCTCTAATAATGAGTAATAAAATCTTTAATGCCCATTTAGGTTTAGCCTTTGCTTGCCCAATCACTAGCACAAAACGAAATTCTCCATTTCATGTCTATATTAAAACAGATAATATTTCTGGTTATGTTATGAGTGAACAGATAAAATCTATTGATTATAAAACTAGAAAGATAAAGTTTATAGAAAAAGTTGATAGTGAAATATTAGAAGATGTTGAGGCTATTATTAAAGCTATAATGGAGTAGGTTAAAAAAACGATAAATTAGAAGTAAATGTAAAAACTAATACCTAATTGGAAGTATTATATAAAGATACACCACCCCATAACTTACCAAAGCTCTACGAGATAATCCAAAAAGGATTTGCATATGAAGAGCTTCTAAGCGAGCTAGAAAAAAAGATTAAAGAAGTTAGAGAACTAGAAGACAAATACCGCAGTTAGCACTCACTGTTTCTCTCATCAATCAATCCTAAATTAAGATTAAGATGCTTTTAATTTCACTACTAATACAATTTGGTAAACAGTTATTTACCATAAGGGAGCACTATGCAAGCTAGCGAATTTGTTTTTTTTGACCATAATTCTATTGAAATACCACTTGGAGATGAGGTTTTTGTTACAAAAGATGAGATAAGTTTTAAGCCTTTAGTGAGCAATCATTCAAAAATGAAAGCCCACATTACCGCACCTGAGATTGACTTATATATTAAAAATAGTGAAGATGATGTTTTAACAAAATCTCAAAATGTAACAAAACTTTTTGAAGCAAGGGCAATCTGTTTTGACTATGCGCAAGATACTGATTATTCTCAAGAAGTAGGAAAAAATATCTTGTTAGTTGGCAAGAAAGAGATGTTTACTAGCTTACAAGCAAGCTTAAAAGAGAGAGGTTTTGCTGTTATCGTGGTAGATCCAAATAGTATAGCAATGATAGATGGGCATTTGGGTGCTTTAAGAGTTACCATTAGGCATGAAGATGAGCTTCATGAAGTAGATGCTGATCAAATCATTTGGCAAAATGCGCCTGAATTTGCCCTAAGACAAAGTGGCGTTTTAAATCCAAATGAGATAGATATTGATGCAATCATTAAAGAGATTGAAGAAAAAACTGGAACACATGAGTATAAAAACTATATAACTCACGATCATACAATCTGCCAATATCACGAAAGACAAGGCGACATTTGCGGAAAATGTGTTGAAGTTTGTCCTACTGTTGCCATCGTGAAAATGGAAGATGAGAGGCACTTAAAGTTTTCTCACATAGATTGTCAAGGGTGCGGAGGCTGTATAAGCGTTTGCCCTAGTGGAGCGATTGAGTATGCGCAGATGCCACGCCTTGCTCTTTATGAGATCGCAAAATTGTATGAAGATAAAATTCCACTTATTATTCCTAGAAAAATGTTTGCAGATGAGTTTAATACTACTTTACCAAAAGGAGTTTTGCCTCTAGCAATTGAGGGTGAAAAGTATCTACACGAAGCCCACTACCTTTCACTTTTGCAAGAGAGTGGAAGTAGTATTATTTTTTATAGTGATTTTTTATCTAAGGGGACAAAAGATTCTATATACATAATAAATCAAGCTTACCAAAAAATTTATGGCAAAGATGCTATTTATATTGCAATGAATGAAGATGAGTTAAAAGAAGCTCTAACAAAAGTTGGTGCTATTGAAGGCTCAAAACATGGGATTAATGAAGATGGACTTAGAAAAAGAGAAATTTTTTCATCAAGACTATCATGGATGGTTGGAGAGAAAGATTATGGCGTTATAAACTCTGGCGAACATGTAGAATATGGTGAAGTTAAGGTAAATGAAGTTAACTGTACGCTTTGTTTAAGTTGCGTGGGCGCATGTAATGTTAGAGCTTTAACTGCGCATCCAGAAGATAATACTTTAAGATTTAATGCTTCCATTTGTACAGCCTGTGGATATTGCGAATATGTTTGTCCTGAGAAAGATTGTTTAACTTTAGTTAGAGGTGAAATTAAACTGAACAAAGATTGGTTTGGTCAAAGAGTGTTGGCCAAAGATACTCTTTTTGAGTGCATTATGTGCGGTAAACCTTTTGCAACAACAAAGTCAGTCAATAAAATAGCCCAAATGATGCTTCCAGTTTTTGCAGGTGATAGCTCTAAAGAAAAAAGCCTCTACTGCTGCGCTGATTGTAAACCTAAAATGATGTTTGAGTCATATTTAACAAATAAAGAAAAAGGAATGCCATGAGTGAAAACATAGAAATTTTACAGGCAAGAAGCGCCTATTATGGGTGGCTTGCAGCTCTTTTTGGTTATGTAAAAGATGAAGAGGTAGTTAAAAATATCTCTTTATCACTTGACATTTTAGCTACAAATCCAATAGAAGAAAAAAGTGCAAAATCTTTAGAAAATATGCAAGATTTTTTAAAAGAAAAGGGGTTCAATGCTCTTTGCGAAGAGAATAATGAAGTTTTTTATAGTATTGCTACAACCTTGATCCCCGTAACTGCCTCATATTATGATGAGGGCAGGGATGATGGCAAGAAGCGGGTAGAGATGGCGGATTATTTTTTTAAATCTACTTTTAGAAGAGATACTTCAGCTTCAAATGAGCCTGAGGATCATGTTAGTTTGATTTTTGGGCTAAATAGTTCACTTTTAAGACAAGCTGCAAATGGATGCAAAGAGAGTGAAAAGTTAGCAAATGAAATTTTTAAAGAGATGATAAATCCATTCATAGACTCGTTTGAATTAGCTCTTTTTACACATGAGAGTGCAGATTTTTATAAAAATGTAAGTGTTATTTTAAATGCTTTCATCTCATTTGAAAGATTTTTATTAAAAGTTAGTAAACCAGAGGCAAAAACTGTTACAAAAGAGACTATTTGGCAAGTTGCTAAAGATAGGAAACCTTTTGTTGAGAGGGTCAAGAGGAATTTAGACGAAATTCAGCTTTAAATAGGTATAGTTTCTTTTACCATGAAATATGCTAATTTTACATATTTCATGGTAATGTTCTTTAACTCCGTATATATCGTTACTCATAAATGTGCATTTTTTGCATAATTATGAGTAACATGGGTAAAACATGCTTTACTCACAAAGGTAAAACATCTTACAAAGGAGGATACCTTGCAAGAACAACGCCGAAGCTTTTTAAAAAAAGCAGCAGGGGCTAGTGCGGTTGTTGCAGCATCAGGTTTGATGGCTTCAACAAAAGTAGAGCAAATTTCTGGTGGTGTGGTTGTTGGACGCTCTAAGAAAAAAGAGATCCTATACCGTGAGACACCCGAGTGGAACTTGTACTATAAGCGTTCATATTAAGGAG
>JAAYLJ010000054.1 GCA_012521935.1 Campylobacteraceae bacterium
AAAATCAAGATCAGTCAATAACGGCATACTCGCCAGTAGCGGTGAATATCTTATATTTATAGATGGAGACTGTGTGCCGTATAGTACCTTTGTGGAGAGCCACCTCTCTTTAGCTGGAAGAGAATATATATTGAGTGGGAGAAGAGTAAATTTAGGGCCTAAATATTCAAAAAAACTTCGTGAAAAAAAGATATCTCCTATAAATCTAGAAAAGTTTTTTATACTAAGATATCCTTTTATAGTAAAAGACTGCATAGAAGGACATAGTGAGGAAGGTTTTAAATTTTCACCAAATGGGTTAATGTATAAGTTATTTTTAAAAAATAGAAATTCTACAAAATCATTACTGGGATGCAACTATTCGTGCTTTAAGCAAGATATTGTAAATATTAATGGATACAATGAAGAGCTAGACGGCTCAGCTTTAGGAACGGATACTGACTTAGAATGGAGATTTTTAGCTAGTGGATTAAAAATAAAATCTGTAAGGCTTATCGCTAATGTATTTCACTTATATCATCAATTGAATCATAATTTTTATTTAAAAGAATCAGCAGCTTTAGAAACAATGATTAAAAATCAAAAAGCAAATAAATTTATTTGTTCACTAGGGCTAAATCAACATTAATTGTTTTTAATCTACTTATTTTTAAGAAAACACTACTAAACAATACAAACAAAACCATGGATTGGTTTATGTGGAAAGATAGGCCAAGCATGGAGTGGTTAATGTAGAGCACTAAGAAAAGTATGTGAAGATTTTTATATATTTTATCTTTTATTTTAAGTATTGCAAAAAAGTAAAAAATTGATACGAATAATAAAAACCCTACAAGTCCTAATTGAACTAGGTATTGCACAAAAGCATTATGAAAATCAATATAATTTTCTGTATTTACTGATTTAAATTTATTACTTAAATTGTGTCTTTTAAGACTAACTGATGCAAACTTTCTTTCATTTCCTATGCCTGCACCAATTAAAGTAGGATGCTCCATGAAAGACTCGACTCCTGATATCCAAAGGCCAACTCTAGCTGAAAAACTTTGCGTGTAGTCATCGTGATATATCATATGCTCTATGTCATGCATAAAATAATCAAACCTATGTTTAAAAACAGGGCTAGCTGTATATGCTAAGGAAAAAATAAAAAAGGCCAAAAGAACAGTACCTAAAGTTGCTTTTATCTTATTTTTAAAACTCAAAACCCCAACTATGCACAAGGCTATTAAAAAAGCAAACTGCCCAGTTCTTCCTCCGTTTATAAAAAGATTGCTCGTAGAGAAGATAAAAAACAGTCCATAGGCAATACGCCACTTCAAGTCTTTTGTGTAAATTATTTTATGTATCAAAATGAAAGCAGTAAAGGCTAAATAAGTGCTGTAGTTTGAATGGTCCATAAACGGACTAGGATCATGTGGAGAGACGCCTGCTTTTGTCCAAAACTCAAAAAATATCCCATAAGAGGTAACTTCACTTATTAGCATACCAAGTAAAAAAACTGAAAAAACTTTATCTATATTCTCTTTTTTTAGCGATGTATAAATGATAGGAATTAGTAAAAAATGATAATATTTCCTTACATACTCTAGTGCAAAAAACTTATCATCACTCCATAATATCGCAAGAGCACCATAGGCTATAAAAGCAAAAATGGCTAAAATGAAGTAACTATTTTTTATCTCTTCAAACTTTTTACTAAAATTAGCTTGCAGTATCCAAAGTAGCATTAAAGCTATGCTAGCAAATGAAGCTCCAGCTTTTGAGATAGGTAAGCAAAATGCGTAAAAA
>JAAYLJ010000055.1 GCA_012521935.1 Campylobacteraceae bacterium
AAATGAAGCTTATAAACAATTTATGTCTTGGCTCTTTTATGGCTACTTTAGCAGAATCTACAGTCATTGGAGAGGCTTGCGGGATTGATAAAAAAGATATTTTAGATATTTTAAATGTTGGTGGCGGGCAATCTTTAGTACTAAGCGCAAAGTACCAAAAACTATTAAATGAAGACTTTTCACCTCATTTTAGTAATAGCGCGATAAATAAAGATTTGCACTGTTTGCAAGATTTAGCTTACACACTTAAAAAACCTCTTTATAGCGCGGCTATGCCTAAAGAGTTATTCTCAAAAGCTAGAGGAGAAGGTAGAGGGGATGAGGATTTTAGCTCCATTTATGAGCTTTTAAAGTAATCAAAGGGGTAGACTTTACCCCTTTTTTAAGCTTATAGTTTGTTTAAAATAGGTTTTAAATCCTCCAACTTTTTGCCAATATATACTAAAAATGCTTCGCTATTTTGTTCTTCGTATTGATTTAAAAATTCATACTCACCATGCACATACTGAACTATGCTTTGGGTTGGCTCATTTTCAAACTGTACTATCCCCTTTACTCTATAAATATTTGGTGGTAGCATTGAGAGATACTCTTTAAATTCGCTTCTTTTAAGTGGTTTTTGCATATTAATTTTCACGCTAGATATGCCATCTTGTATATGATTTGTAGGGCTATCTTCATCTTCTAAAAGTAAAGATGCCATTTGAGCCGTTGTATCTCCTATGGATTGAAGTAAAAGATTTGGGTTTATATCACACCCTACTGTTTTTAAAACTTTAGCGCATCTATTGTTCTCTTTTAAAAATAGCTCC
The DNA here is from genome assembly GCA_012521935.1 of Campylobacteraceae bacterium. Taxonomy (GTDB): domain Bacteria; phylum Campylobacterota; class Campylobacteria; order Campylobacterales; family Campylobacteraceae; genus JAAYLJ01. Next base: position 813 of record JAAYLJ010000055.1, read on the forward strand.
ACCTCTTCAAGCTCTTCATTATCTAAAAGATCGATTTTATTTAAAAGCAAAACATCAGCTGCTCGAATTTGATTATTAAAAACTGTAAACTCTTTAGAAGCATACATTGCATTGCTAGCATCTACAACAGTAATTATTCCCTCCAAATCCACTAAATCATCAAGTTCATTTAATTCTTGGAGTAAGTTAAAAGGGTTTGCAACGCCAGTTGTTTCTAAAAGAATTGTGTCTGGAACTGCTTTCTTCATAAGAGTATTTATGCCAAATCTTAACTGCCCAGACAAAGAACAGCACACACAACCCTCATCCATCTCTACCATAGAGTAGTTATAATCTAAAAGCTTTCCATCAAGTCCTACTTTTCCAATTTCATTTTGAACTATGCCAATGAATCTATTTTTCTTAGTTTCATGTTCAATATATTGCTGCAAAAGGGTTGTTTTTCCAGATCCTAAAAAACCAGCAATTACTACTAATCTAGGCTTTAGATAATCTTTTTTCAAAAGAGGATAGTTAAAGGTTTCATGTTTTGTACATAGCCATGGAGCTTTTTGAAAAAAACTACTTAAGCTCATTTTTTCATGAATTTTTTGAGCATTTTTACCTTTAATTAGTGGTTTAAGCAAAGTTTCTATTCCATTTTCATTCTCTTTACCATATGAAAGCGCTAGCCATAAATTAAGAGGAATCAAATCTTTTTTCTCTTCCATATTGCCAAACTTATCATACATTATGCTTTTTTTATTGGCCTTATAGATTTGAAAAGAAGATGGTGGAGTATTAGATAGTCTTGTAATGGCACTATTAAAAAAATTCATAAATGGAAGTAATATTCTAAAAGATGGTAAATCTTTATCTAATTCATCAGGTTTTATGATAAATTCATCTTGCTTAAAAGGAGACTTTACTCCATCTTTTGCATAAATTCTATCTCTAGTTGCTGTTTCATAAAGCACAATTAAGCTATTTTCTAAAAAGTCTATACTTAAAGTTAAGGTTGAGATATAAAAATGAGATAAAAACATAGGAAAATTAGGAAATGATCTAACCTTTTTTATATAATCACCCTCTTGCGCCATAGCCCCTTCAATGAGTGAGTGTCTTTCTATCATGCTATCTTCTGGAGAGGGGAAATAATAGAGATAAAACTTACCAACTCCCTCTTTTGCCTCTCCTAAAATTAAACCAAAAATTCCTGGAAAGCTCTCAAATTTAAGCGTCCAACACTCATTTCCTTGTTGGTTTAAAAATACTCCTTTAAACCCTGTTATCTTTTTTAAAGTACTATCATATGAGCTTTTTGTAAGGATTGCTCTCATAAAAGATTTAAAACTATTCATAGATCCATCAAAAGAGGCTGGATATAGTTGTGATAAATTCATTATTTCTCCTTTTAGCCAGGGGAAATCCCTGGCTAATTTAACTATCCAAAAGTTATCTGATCTCCATTGCCTAAATATGCATGGCTTTTTGAACGGTGTCTAGCAGTGCCCTCCACTACTGGATACCCTGCTCTTAAAAATTTCTCTGCTGTTAAAACGCCAGTACAATGATTGCATGCTATGACAGAAAAATCCCACTTTTCCATAGAGATAACTAAATCATCATACTTTGGATCCCAGTCATCAAAGGGTGAAATATGCAAACCACCATAAATGCCATACATTTTGTCATTATCATACTTTAACTCATCCTTTGCAGTAGAGATAAATTGGATAATGCCTTGATGACAACAACCAGTAATGCTAACTAATCCCTTACCTTCAACATTTGCAAAGAGTGAAAGCTCTCCAAAAACACGGCAAATAATTGGCACATCAAAAGTGTATGCACAAAATCCAGGCTCAATATCATTTCTTCCTTTTTTATGAACTATCAGCTCTCCTGTATGTCCTGAATCTTTAATGTACTGCAAGCCTTCTTTGTAAAAGCCATCTGGAATGATCATTTTAATGTTTGGCGCATACTTTAAAGTAACTGGCAATCCCCAAAAATGATCAAAATGTTCATGCGAAATAATAAGAGCTTCTATCTCTCCATTTTGAAGCATCTTATCTATGCCCTCCCTCTTAAATGCTTCATCCATCCACTCATATGACCAACCTGAATCAAGCAGATACTTCTTTTTTTGTCCATCTAAATGCTCTATTTCAACAAGTGCAGCAAAACCTCCCGCATTTTGAGGGTTTACACTATTTTCTTTGACTATGTCCCAAGCCTCTTCAAGCCTATTTGGCAAAAGATGTTTTATCTTAGCAATACCTCTTTCATAGCTACCTTTTGCCAAGCCTGTTCCATCTCCAAAAGGAGGCCAATTATATAAATATTGGTTTACAAGTAATCCTCCTGCGCCTTTCATGTCTCCCATTAAAGTTGCATTATCAAACCAACTTGTTTCTGAAATATTGGTTACCTTTACACTTTTTACTGCACCAAAATCTGACATTTCGCGAGGTGTTTGGGGTAAAAATATAGAACGCATTGGAGAGTATGAAAACATACCCATAGTAGCTAATGTCCCAAAACCAAGCCCTGTAACAGCGCCTTTTAAAAAATCCCTTCTATTGTTTTTTTGTTCAGCTTGCATGATCTTCTCCTATTCAAAAATAATAAGCATTGAACCCATTAGTGGTATTAGATAAATGATTATAAAATAGAGCACTACTCCGCCAACTACGCCACCAGCTGCTCCTTTATAAAAGGCTGGGCTTAATGAAGAGATTGGTTGAAATGAAGTGTGTATAACCTTCTCATCTTCTATCTGCTTTTCTGCTTGCTTCTCAAGCCTCCACCCTGGCCATCCATCCATAAACCAATAGTTTATTAACATGATATTGATAAACCAAATAAGCGGAATCATAGGAAACTGCTGAGGATGTGAAAAACCTTTTTGAGTACCTAAGAATAGATGAGAAGTTTTATAATAAACATAATACAAAACAATGGCAGCCACGATGGATATGACAGTTCTTAGTAAAATATTTACTACTTTACTATAACGATTAAATCCATTTTTGAAGTAAAAGTACATAAAAAGTGCAGGAACTAACCAAAAAATAGCCATCTCGCCTACATGTAACCATCTCCAATCTGGAGCCGCATCTCGCCTTGTACCCCTAATAGCTTCTCCCCATACAAGTTCTTGAGCAAAATATAAGAAAAAACTAAGAGCAACAGCAATTGCTATGATCCCAAAAAATGAGCTAGCTCTTCTAAGCCAAGCTGTTTTTATCATGGAAAATGGGTATCTCTCCCAAATTGTCTCATACATCCATACAATAACTGTACAACACATGATCCAAGCTATATTAAAGTTTCCATGAACTGTATCCGCAAAATTTTCCCACCAAGGCGGAGTTATAGCTGTAAAGTTTTGCCAAGGATCAAATAAGATTGCCATATGAGGGTGAAATGCTACAAAATAGACAATAACACTAAGCAAAAATGTAAACATAAATATAGAAAAACCTTTTAAAGGTTGAGCAAGTTTATTCCAAGGAGAGCCTTCCATTGCAACAATCCAAGCAGGACTAAGCCACGAAGCAATAGCGGCAAACATAAGTATGGCTTGAGCTGAATATTCAAGTGCATAAAACTCAACTATGCCCTCTTGCGTTAACCTCTCAGGGCTAAAATAAGCAATGGCATATTCGCCTAAAATAGTTTCAAAAAAGACTTTTAAAACTATTGTAAAAAGAGCTACCGTCAAAACTGTAAGGATGGTACCCTTCAAGAGGGGATGCGTGTTGTTAAGCCATTTCCTACTAAAGGGCCAAAAATCAAAAATATAGGCAATCCAAATCATAATTACCAATAACCATCTACACCACATATAACCAACATAAGGGGTGTACATTCTCATAATCCCTCTAGGATCTTGAAAAATCCACCAGCTTGCGTAAAACAGAACCATTATAAATGCAGTGTTTATAAGAACTGGCCACGGGCCAGAAAACCGTTTTACAAGACTCCTACTTTCAACATATAAAGGCGTCTCCATCGTTAACTCCTTTTTACTAAGATTTTTAACTCTTAGTAAAAGTATAACTTTGGAGTATCTTTCAAAAGTCTCTTCTATTTTGGGTTATTTTTTAAATTGTCTCTTTATAGTCTCATTTTGGCAAACTGATAGTAAAAATTGCGCCAAGCTCGTCATTTTTTGCACTTAGTTTCCCAAAACATCTCTCCTCAACAATGGTTTTTGACATCCATAGTCCAATGCCAGCTCCATCTTTTTCAAGTTTTGTTGAAACATATGGCTGAAAGATCGTATCAAATATACTCTTTTCTATTCCCCCAGCATTATCTTTTATCTCTAAGCAGATAAAATTATTTTTCTCATAAGTTCGTATCCATATTTGTGGATCTTTTATCTCTTTTTCGCATAGTGCATCTTCAGCATTTTTAAGTAAATTTAAAATCACTTGAGCTATTTCATTACTATATGTATATATTTTTTGTCCATCAGAAAAATCTTTTGATAAGACAATATTTTTTGTAGAAAGAACTGGTTTAGCTATATTTAGAGTTTTTTTCACTATTGTTTCAAAACTTACATACTCTTTCTTTTTTGTAGCTTTAAAAAAATCTCTAAAATCATCTATTGTTTTTGACAAATGAGCTACATACTCCTCTATATTTTGTATCTCATTTAATAAAGCTTCCTCTTCTAACTCTTTTAATATAGACTTTGTTGCAATGTAGCTAGTAGTAGCAGATATGGCGCCTAGTGGTTGCCTCCACTGATGAGCAATCATCATTAGCATCTCTCCCATTTGTACAAGTCTTGATTGGTACTGAAGTTGTCTATCTTGCTTTCGCAGTATTTGAAGCTGTATGTTTAACTCTTTTTGAAGAGATTTATTTAAATGAGCTATCTTCTCTTTAGCCTTTTTTTGCTTTGTTATGTCTGTTATGGTCCAAAGAACTTGCTCATTCGAGGGTATGGGATCTCCAGCTATGCGAAGCCAAATTTTATCTTTGTTTTTATTTAAAAAAGGGTACTCTAAATTAAGTGCTTGATTTTCTCTAACTTTATTGAATGCAACTTGTGCAAAATTTACATAAGCAGCGTATGATAAATGAAGTGTTAGAGCTAATTTGCCAATGATTTCATCATATTCATATCCAAATATTTTGCAAAAAGCATCATTTGCCTCTATGATGATGCGATTTTTATCAACTATAAAAATGCCAACACCGCTATTGTTAAAAACTTGCTCAAAACGCTCCGCCTTTGTCTTAAGACTTAAATTTTTCTCATCTACTTTTGCCATTTAAGCCTATACCCTTCCCCATAAATATTTTCAACTATTTGAATTTTTAGCTTAAGTCTTAATCTTGATATGAGGTTTCTAACTCGTTTATTGTTAGACAAATCATCATCAAAAACAAAATTTTCAATATCATAACTTGAGTAGATTTGATCTTTAGATGAAGTCAAAAGATTTAAAAACTTAATTTCATGTCTGCTTAGTTTAATTGGCTTATCTTCTTTAAGTAAAGTTTTACACTTAATTTGCCAAACATATCCACTTTCTAAAAGTACCAATTTTTTACTATCAGTATCAAAATGGTGTACTATTTTTCTTAAAACAGTAGTTATTTCCTTAAAACTAAATGGCTTTAAAATATATCCTTGTACGCCAAGTTCAATTGCTTTAAGAAAATGTTCTGTATTATCGCAGGCTGAGAAAATAACAACAGGTAGATTTGGATTAATCTCTCTTATCTTTTTTAAAAAATCTATGCCATCCATATTTGGCATGATAATATCTGTAAAAACTAGATCAATCCCACCTTTTTTAAACTCACTAAGTCCTTCTATTCCATCAGAAGCTTCAACTATATTATCAAAATATATCTCTAAAAATTTACGTGTTTGATTTCTTACATGAAGTTCATCTTCCACATATAAAACTTTTTTACCTACACACCTTTTTTTTAAAAAACCAAGATCATCAAAATCCATGTAGCTCTCCTTTTTCTCCCCTAAAGCCCCATAAACTTCATTAAGCGTCCAAACTTTAAAGTTTAATTTTTTAAAAACATCTTAGTTTCACAAATATTTTTGCCTGTGATATTTATTGTATCCATTTTAAAACCACTTTTTGCTACTAGAAAAGCTGATTTTCAAAAGTAAGAGTGCGGAGGTTTATTTTGACTCTTAAAAGATAAAGCGATAGAGAGCTCTATCGCTTTATTTGTTAGCGTACATTGAAAAACGCTTCTATGTGTGCAACTCACGGTTGCTTATCACGGTTAACAAGAAGGTACGTTGCCACTATCACTTGCGTAATTGTGTAGAAAATCGTACACATCAGGTACAAAGTTATCTTTTAGTGGTTTTGCATTTGGGCAATACTCTTGTAGTTTTTCTACTAATTTTCCTTCATCTTGAATGGCTTTCCATTCAGCTTGAGTATGTTTTGTAGCCATAGTACCGCCATCCATGCCACAAGAGCCTTTTAAAAACTTTAGATAAAGTTTTTGTCCTTTAGCTGCATCAGCAAAAGCAGCAGTACTAACAAATGCCAACCCAAGGGCGCACGCAAAAAGTAGCGCTGTTAGTTTCTTCGACATAGCTTCCTCCTTTCATAAGATAAGACTGTTTTAAACAGTTTTTATAGCTAACTTTGTAGCCATAAAAGCTATTTAACTCTACGGAAGCACTCTTGCTTCCGTAGATATTATCAAAAGAATGTTAATTTTTTAGTTAACATTACCAATCAGATGGGTCTAGAGGCTCATTTATATCAAACTTACACTCACTACCCTCACACTTAACATTTGCATCTAAAAATAGTGCTTTATCAAATCCACCATCTTTAGCTTTTCCTTGAGATTCCATAGCTCTTCCACCAGCTCCACAATGAAAGATAATATATTTATCTTTTGGTAGTTTTGCTAAAAACTCATCTGTTGAATTCTCTTCAACTGAAACATGAACTGAGTTTGGTAAATGCCCAGCAGCTCTCTCATCAGCTCTTCTAACATCAACTACTACCACATCCTCTGGTAGATTTTTATAGTTTTCATTAAACCAATCTCCATCAACTGAGCCCTCATCTAAACCTTTTTTAAGTGGTCCCATAAATGGATTTGTTAGTTTAACTCCACCAACAACAGCGTCTCCGCCTTTAGTTGTTTTATTTCCGCTATTTTTCCACTCTGGCATACCTGCTGAGTAGTTAGATACATTTGTATAACCTCTCTCTTTTAGCTTTTTTGCAACAAAGTGAGATTTAGCGCACTCCCAACCACCACAAAAGGTAATTATTGGAGTATTTTTATCCTCAGGAAATCTTCCTTTTAACTCTTCATACTCAGTATCTGGAATTGCAACTGCACCTGGAATTGTCTCTCCCATAAATTTTACATATGGTCTTGTATCAACAATAAATGCACTATTTTTATCCATCGCAGCTTTTACTACAGATGTTCCAACCTCAGAGTAGCCTAACTTTGTCCACTCAGGCTCACCTGCTTGATAAAGTTTTACATTAGTAAAACCCATCTCTTGCAACCATCCAGCCACTTGTGGGCTTTTTGAGCACTCCCAACCACCACAATATACGATAAGCTCAGCATCTTTTGGTGTATTGTCTAACTGTCCTACGAAATCTTTAAAATGAGTATCAGGAATATTGATACTTGAGGGTATTGTTCTAGCTTTATACTTTGCAGCTGGCCTAGAGTCAATAAATATTGCTTTAGCTCCAGTTTTTAAACCATTACCAACTCTTGAGTAAGCATAATCAAAATCTACATCTTGTAGATTGTACTGATCAATTAACTTTTGAACAGCGGCACTTGGTACTCCTTTTGCAGCTGAGGGGCTTGCCTGAGTACCTGAAGTTGCACAACCTGAAAAAAGCAGTGCAGTTGTGAGTGCTAAGGCACTAACAAATTTTAAACGCATAAATTCTCCTTTTTGTGTGATTTAAGCGTGATTATCACGCAACTTAGTAATTCCAAAAAACGAATCAAAAATCTTGTATATAAGTAAAACTATACCAATTGATCCAATGACAATTAGTATCTCACCCACATGAGGATGCACATAGTTAAATGAGCTAGCTACCTCATAAACATCATATTTTTCATATCCAACACCAAATCTATCTGACATTGGGTTAGCATTACCACCATATACAAAAAGATACCTACCCGCAAAACCACCAACAATGGTAAATAAAGAGGCTAGTGTAATCTTCCAGTGCGAATTAGTTGGTTTAAAGACTAAAAAGAATGGCAATACCATTGCTAATAAAATGTATCCTAAGAAGTATAGATACTTAAAAGGTCCAAACAAAATTAAAAATGCCCAATCTTTATCAACCACCATATATGCAATTATTTCATAAAGTGCTAAAACAGAGATAAAAAATAAAATCCCTTTTCTAAGTATGGACATAAGTTCAGGATACTCAGGCTTTTTTCTATGCACTAAAAAGCTGTAAATTCCCATGATTCCAAGGGAAGATACAAAAGCTGAGATGATGAAGTAGAAAGTCAAGATTGGGAACTCTGTCCAAAGATGTCTAGCTGTATTCATTGAAAAAAGCTTTGCTTGAATGTAGTATTCAACCACATCCACACCAATACTCATGATCAAAATTGGGAGTGCAAGCTTTCTTGCAAGAGCTCTTTTCTTAGTTAAAACTAGATAAATCTCAAAAAGTACAAATGGGATATATGTACAATAAAGCGGAAGCATTAACCACATTCCAGCCTTTACATTTGGACTTAAAAACATCCAGTGCATATTTAACATATTAAGATCAGTTGCGATTGTAAAAAGTCCAGCAAAAACCATTGCAATACCAACAGTCATAAATCCTGCTGCTGCTTTTTCTACTATTTTAAAATTTAAAAGCTCTGCGAGTGCAACTAAAAATATCACCCCACTACCAGTATAAATCATATACATATAGTTAGCAATAAAAAGCGTCCAAGGAACTTCCCTAGTAATTTCACCTACATTTCCAAAAACTGCAAGCATCATTGCATCTTTTAAACCTGGATTTGTAGGATCAAGTCCTGCTGCATGGGCATTAGCTGCTACGCTAAAATAGCGCAATTCAAACATTTCATAAATCCCAACTCCAGCTAAGAATACTAGAAAATACCCTAAAAGCATAGTTTTATTAAAGAAGAAGTTTGCAAAACTTACTCTATTAAACTCTAATCCAGCAATTTCAAACTTTTTCATTATTTGCTCCTCGTGTTGGCAGACTTTGCCATAAAGTGGCTTTTGAAAGTTTCCCATGTATATATCTTTGTATCGTGTGAGACGCTTTGTCTAAAATAAGCCTCATCTTTAGGGACAATATAAAATAGTTTTGGCAATGTTCCAGATCTCTCTTTTTGGAAAAAGAATCTCTCTTTCTTTAAAAGTTTTACAAGATCACTATTTTCATCATTCAAATCACCAAACAGCCTAACCTTTGTTGGGCAAGTAGCTTGGCAAGCTGTTGTGCCATACTCTTCTATTCTATGATCACAAAATGTACACTTATCTACTGCTACTGTTGTATCATCAATAAATCTAGCATCATATGGACAAGCTTCCATACACCCTTTACATAATATACATTTATGTGCATCTACCTTTACAATTCCACCAGGAGCATAGTAACTAGCCTTTGTTGGACAAACACTAACACAAGGTGCATTCATACAGTGGTTGCACTGAGATGGGTATAGGTTCACATATGGCTTACCAAATATAGTCCCCTCTACAATTCCAACCCAAATCCTTTGTTTATGTACCCCAAGCTGCACACCATTTTCTTCCTTACATGCAGTTTCGCACGCTTTGCAATTGATGCAATTTTGATAATCTAAAGCCATTGCATAGTTCATAATTACACCTTCCTTATCGTAACCAAAGTGTTGTGCATGTTTGCACATCCAAAGGTTGGTTCAATGTTATCTTCAATAATCTCATTATCACTTGCTCCATTTCTATGCGCAAATGTAAGCCCAGTAGATTTTGCCCCAAATCCATGAACAAAAAATAGAGTTTGTGGAATGATTTTAGCCGTTGGATAAGCTTTTATCTTAATAGCCCCTACGCTACTTTTAAGCTCAACCTCATCTCCATGCTTAATGCCTAGCTCTTTTGCCTCATCTTCATTTATCCAAACATAGTTTTCTGGCATTAGCTCTAGTAGCATAATATTGTTTTGTGATGAGTTTTGAGTAAACTGGGCATGTCTTCCAGTAATGAACTTGAATTTTCCCTCAGGAACTTTCACATAATGCTCATCTCTCCATGTTGGCATAGCATCAATGCCCCTACTTGTCATACTAGCTAAATGACACTCAATTTTTTTACTTGGAGTATCAAAACAGCGCTGCAAGTTTGCAACATCGATTGGATTTACACAAATATCATGAGTGTAAGCCTCTTCATCAAAGTACTCCTCAAGCTCCAGCATTGAGTAAAAGCGCTTGTTTTCTGGATAAGTTTGGTACTCATTATTGTCTAATTTTTTGAAATACTGATCCATATTTGGATAGTAAACTCCCTTTTCTCTTAAAGTATTCCAAGCCTCTTCGCCATAAAGTGGAACTACCATATTTTTATTGATCTCTTCTTGAGTGTGCTCAAAAAGATCAAGCATATTGTAGCCTTCCTCCTCATAGTACTCATCTTCATCTTCATCCTCAAGCATATCTTGAAGATCTAAATCATGCTTTTTACTAACTTCAAAAAGAGGTTTAGAGATGTGAGCAGCAAGCC
>JAAYLJ010000056.1 GCA_012521935.1 Campylobacteraceae bacterium
TAAAATATTTAATCTCTCTTTAACAAACTCTTTATCTATTACTATTTTTACACCCCTACTTCTGCCTATTATCCCTATTTTTAACTCTTTTGCTAAGAGCCTTGCCTTCTCTTCCCACTCTTTTGTTAAAGGTTTATGGTAGATTAAAGTTATTAGCATTTCATCTTTTGAACTTAAAAATTCAACCCTAAAAAGTTTATTTGATAAAATTTCACTACCTTGCAAATACTCTTTTAATTTTGGCATAAGAAAATTGATATTTTCATCTGCTTTTGGGCAGTTTTTTATGGTTGTATATCTTGTTTTTGTACCACTCATTGCAAAATCAATTCTATTTTCTTGATGAAAGATTTTGAACTCTGCTCTATTTCTATAAAATGATCTTTTTGACTCAAAAGTGGAAAAAACTGGGATGTCAAACTCTTTTTTTAATTCACTAATTTTAAAATTTAACTGGTTTTCATAGTTAAGCTCAAAAAGTGTACAACTTCCACACTCTCCAAAATATGAACACTCCATTAAGCTCCCTTTTTTGATTTTGATAGTTGTAGCATGAAAGTGGCTAGTACAGAGAGTAAAATTCCTGGGATTAAAACTAAAGGTATGCTTTTTCCCTCTAAAAAAAGCATTAAAACTGCTACTATGATTGGATTTAAATACACATAAGACATCACTTTCACTGGCCCTAAAACTACAGTTGCACTTTGTAAAAGATAAAGAGTTACTATGGTTGTAGCAATGGCTAGATAGAGTAAGCAAAATATAAATTCAATATTAATTGAAAAACTCCCCCATCCTGTTTTAAAATAGAGTGTGCCAATACTCATCCAAAAAATTCCACCAAGAAGCGTGGAGAAAACCAAAACTAAAAGATCATCATTTTTATAGAGTGCTTTTATCAAAATGGAGTAGATGCACATTGATAAAGATCCAAAAAAGAATAACCCATCTCCTTCTTGGAGGTTAAACTTTAAAAATAGCTCTAAATTCCCCTCAAAAATAACCCAAAGAGTCCCTATCACTCCAATCAAAAAAGCAAATAACCTCTTTTTATCAATCTTTTCTTTAAAGATGAAATATGAAAGAAGAGCTGTAGCAAATGGAACTAGAGTGTAGATTGTTCCAGTGTTTAAAACTGTTGTAGTTTTTAAAGCTTCAAACATTATCATAAAGTAGAGTGAATAAAATAAACTTATGATAAAGGCTCTAGGAAGCGTGGTAAAAAGCTTAGATCTTCTATTTGGACTTAAAAAAACAAATGGAGCTAAAAGTAAAACTGCTATTATAAACCTTAAAAGAGTCAATGCTGCAGGAGTTAGAGTTCCAACAAGTTTTTGCGAGGCAAAAAATGAACCAGAGATTAAGATGGTAGCTGTAATGACATAAAACTGTGCCTGTTTATGGCTTTTTGGAAGTGAAATCATGAAAGATTATATCTAAACTTAAAAAACATAAGCTTTAAAAAATTTTTAATCAATAAATTAGCACATTAAGATATAATGAATATTTTCAAAAAAAAGCATATAGGGTGTTAAATGAAAATATTGATAGTGGATGATTCAAGACTCTCCAGACAGTGGGCTATACAAGCTCTACCAACTACACTTTTTAGACAAGCTGAAATTTTAGAAGCTGATAATGGTGAGGATGCGGTTAAAATCTACAAAGAGAATAAGCCAGATTTAGTTTTAATGGATATTACTATGCCAAAAAAGAATGGTTTTGAGGCTTTAGAGGAGATTTGCAAATTAGACTCTAATGCTTTTGTAGTTATGGTTTCAGCAGATAGACAAAAACTCACTAAAGATAGGGTTTTAGAACTTGGGGCTAAAGATATTTTATACAAACCAATAGATCAAGAGATTTTAAGAGATGTGCTTTTAGCTCACATCAAAAAGGGTTAATAAGTGGAACTCTCGCTAGTGGAAAAAGATGCTCTTCGTGAAATTATAAATATATCCTTTGGACTATCTGCTTCATTAATTGGAGATATGATAGATGAGTATGTAGATTTGCAAGTGCCAAACATAGAGACAATCCCCATATATAAACTTCATGATACCATTGTAAACTCTTTAGAAAAACCAGGTTCGATTTTTGTCACAAAACAGAGATTTTTTGGAGATTTTAGTGGAGAGGTACTATTTTCATTTTCAAGAGAATCAGCAAAATCTTTTGCTGCTCTTTTAGTAGGAGAAGAGTGTGATGATGAAAAAGAGATAGAAGGCTCAATACTAGAACTTACAAATATATTAACAGCAACTTGCATTGGAAAACTTTGTGAAATAGTTGATACTAAATCTTTATTTGCAGTCCCTGATGTTCAAAAAATATCTAGTTCTGGCTCTTCAGCTTTGCATGAAGCTTTAGAGTACGATAATGCCATAGTTATCACAACTATTTTGGATGTAGCCAAACAAAATATTCAAGCTTATATGTTTATACTTTTCAATAATAAAATGCTTACAAAACTTTTAAAAACACTTAAAGAGAGCTCACTATGCTAGAAGAAAAAGATGTGATAGATTTAGTACAAGTAGGCATAGTTGTTTTAGACAAAGAGTTAAGTGTAAAGAGTTGGAATAGATGGATGTCTATACATACTAATATAAAAAAAGATGAAGCACATGAAAAAAAACTTGATGAGCTTTTTAGCTTTACTCCCTCACAATTAAAAGGGATAAAAAGAAAGGTTAAAACAGCTATAACTATGCAAAATCCAACCTTTATAGTGGCTAGTACTGATAGTTTTCTTTTACCAATTGAACTTCCATTAAGTAGTCAAACTAGCTACACATATATGCAGCAAGATGTAACCATTATGCCGTGCGAAAAAGGTCATGTAATGCTACTAATTTACGATCAAACTGCCCTTATGGAGTCACAAAAAAGAGAGAAAAAAAGAGCAGAAGACTTAGCAGCTATAAATGAACAAGCCAATAAAACTATTGAAAAATTAAAAGCTACGGAAAAATTATTAGTCCAACAAAGAGATTTAATTTTTTATCAAGCAAATCATGATCAATTAACAGGACTAACAAATAGACATCTTTTTCAAGATAGATTAAATATGGCCATAAAAGAGTCTAAAAGAAATAACTGGCCTACCTCATTACTCTTTATAGACTTGGATGATTTTAAACAGATAAATGATAGGCATGGACATGAGGTGGGTGATGAAGTTTTAATAAAAATATCAAACAGTTTAAAAGAGACAATTAGAGAAAAAGATACTGTTGTTAGATTTGGTGGAGATGAGTTTATTATCTTGCTATCAAATACAGATGAAAAAGGAGCTATGGTAGTTGCAAATA
>JAAYLJ010000057.1 GCA_012521935.1 Campylobacteraceae bacterium
AGAACTTTTTTTGCATCTTGCAAACTTCCAATATCATCAACTAGCCCAATATCCTTAGCTTTGCTTGCTAAAAAAACCCTCCCTTGTGCAAAAACTTCATCATCTAAATCTATCTTTCTTGCCTCTTTTACATCATTTACAAACATTAAGTAAGCTTCATCAACCAACTCTTTAATAGCCTCTTTTTCAAACTCTTCCCACTCTCTTGTAAAAGTTCCAATTTGCTTATATCTTCCAGCTGTTACAACCTGCTCTTTTACCCCTAGCTTATCAGCTAGTGGCTTTATGTTTGGAGCTTGAAATAAAACACCAATAGAACCAACAAAAGAGCCTGGATTTGCCACAATATGATCTGCCCAAATGGAAGCGTAGTAACTCCCACTTGCCATTGTTCCAGCCCCATAAGCAACTACTGGTTTTTTAGCCACTAAAGACTTAACAGCCATCATCACTTCCACAGATGCCCCAAGCGCGCCTCCAGGAGAGTCTATATGCAAAAGCACACCTTTTATATCGCTACTATTTTCAAGCTCATATATAGTTTCAGTTAATTTTTTAGCCTCATCAATAGTTCCATAGATTTCTACCGAAGCTAAATTGGGTGTTTGGATATTTTTAGTAGAAGTTTGGGTAAATAGCCAGCTTATAAAAAGTAAAAAGACCAAAGCTTTAAAATGCCTGCCTATAAAAGATAAAAACTCATTGATAGATTTAAAAACCATTTTAAACATCTATCTCTTCTCCTTTAATGTACACTTTTTTTGCTTTTTTTGTATGTAAAATTGTTTGGATTGGAAGATTTTCTTTAGTAGTTTTAGGGATAGATAAAGCTATAAAAGTTGCATCCTTGCCCACTTTAAGAGAGCCTTCATTTAAATTAAGTGCGCAAGCAGCCTCTTTTGTTACACTTAGGAGTAACTCTTTTGCTAAAGAGTTTAAATTTAAATCATAATGAAGCATTAAAGCTGCCCTTAGCTCATCCCAAAGATTTAATGAATAGTTTGAACTAAGCCCATCTGTACCAATATTTAGTGAAATTTCCATCTTTTTTAACTTTTGAAATGAAATCTTACCTGAGCCTAAAAGTCTATTTGAAACAGGACAATGAGTAATGGAGCCCCCAATATTTTTAATAAAATCAAGCTCTTTTTCATTAGCAAAAACGCAGTGAGTAAAAAGAGTTTTAACATCTTTAAAAAGAGTTAAAAAATCCATTCCACTACAAAAAGGTTTAGAGTAAGGTGAGAAAGATTTAAAAAACTTTGCAAAATCCCCCTCGCCTTTATCAAGCCACTCTCTCTCAGCTAAAGATTCCATAAAGTGGGTTGAGACAACCATATTCTCTTTTTTTGCAATATCTAGTGCATTTTTTGCTAAGATTGGGTGGGTTGAGTATGGGGAGTGGATAGATAGTGCTGGGGTTAGGTTTTGTGAACTTTTATCAAAAACTGCTCTAAGCCTTTGTTTAAACTCATCAAATAAAATATCCACCGAATCAGGCCTTGAGCCTAAAAGTTCAGTAAAAAAAGTGACATGAAGAGGAGTTTTTGTGCAAGGGTTTAAATCTAATCCAAAACTACTAATAGCGCCAATTGCCGTAGTGCCAAAGCTTAATAGCTCTTTTAGTTTATCTTCTATAATCTCATCACTTATTCTATCTTGAAGCTCATCACGGTTTTTAATGACAGAATTTAGCCAAGTTATAAAATCACCAAACTCTAAAAGCCCACTGCTTGCGCAGTACTCTAAATGAGTGTGCGGATTTATAAGGCCTGGCATTAAGAGTGTATTCTTTTCAAGTTCATTAAATATAATATTTGGATATTTTTGCTTAATATTGAAAAACTCACCTATTTCCACAATCTTCTCATCAAAGACTAAAGCGGGCTCTTTTAAGATAGTAAAATCCTCATCACATAAAAGAGCAAAATCTGCCTTTATTCCTTTCATTTAATCCCTTTTTAAACTACTTTTGTTGCTAGGAGCCCATTGTAGCAAATTTTTAGTTTGATGGTGTTATAATCTACCCTTACTTAATACTTAAAAGGAAATGTATGAAAATCGTAGTTATCCAAGGGCCAAATCTAAATATGCTAGGGCATAGAGAGCAGCATATTTATGGAGCAATGAAGCTTGAAGAGATACACGCTCAAATGGAAGCAGCAGCTAAACAAAACAATTTTGAAATTGAGTTTTTTCAATCAAATTTAGAGGGTGAAATAGTAGATAGAATTCAAGAGTGTTTAGGCGAAGCTGATGGAATCATCATAAACCCAGCAGCATATGGACACACTTCAATTGCCATAAGAGACGCTTTAGCTTCAGTTGCTTTGCCTGTAGTTGAGGTGCATATTAGCAATATTTATAGAAGAGAAGAGTTTAGACACACAAGTTTAATAGCTCCAGTTTGTGCGGGACAAATAGTAGGCTTTGGGCCATTTGGGTACCACTTAGCTACAGTTTCTATCATTCAAATAATAGGTGAAATTGTTGCTAGAAGGGAAGCTCAAGCAAAAGAGTAAAGCGATGAGGGCAACTCTTTACATCAGTGAATCAGCGCAAAAAGATATAACCAATTTTCAGTGCGACAATGCAATTGTCATTAAATACTTAGAAAAAAGCTATTTTATCACCGATGGAAGATACACTTTTGAGGCTAAAAACAGTGTCAAAGAAAATGTTTTTGTCATTGAAGCTAAAGAAGGCTTAGAGAAAAGTGCAAGACTTTTACTAAGAGAGCTTGGAGTTAAAAAAGCTCTCTATGATCCATC
>JAAYLJ010000058.1 GCA_012521935.1 Campylobacteraceae bacterium
AAAGCATAACTTTATCTCAAAACTTAGGTGAATTTACCATCACTAAAGAGATTAAATTTGAGCCTAGCGGAAATTATATTGTAGATATTTCATTAAATAGTCCAACTGAATATTTTGTAACTCCTGGCTTTAGACCAAATGTTATAGCAGATAGATTTACCTTTCATGGAGTTTTAATTAAAGAGGCAGATGATACTAAAACTGTCATTGATGATGGGGATTTAAAAGTGGCCGAGAGGTTTTTAGATGCTCCTTTAATCGCTGCAGTAGATAGATACTATACAACTTTAATTTATAATTTTGATGGTGGATTTGATGTCATTGTAGATGGAGATAGAGATAAAAACCCAATTTTATTTGCAAAAGGCATTCAAAATATGCAATTTGGCGGATACATTGGGCCTAAAGAGTATGAAACTCTATTTTTAATTAATCCAAAATTAACAGACGCCATAGAGTATGGATGGTTTACTTTCATAGCAAAACCACTATTTTTACTACTTAAAATGATACACAAAGGTGTTGGAAACTGGGGTTGGTCGATTGTTATAATGACAATTCTTATCCGTTTAGTACTATATCCTTTAACTTACAAAGGTATGGTTTCAATGAGCAAGCTAAAAGAGCTTTCTCCAAAAATTAAAGAGTTGCAAGCAAAATATAAAGGGGAACCTCAAAAATTAAATGCACAAATGATGGATCTTTATAAAAAACATGGTGCAAATCCAATGGGTGGATGTTTACCCATTATCCTTCAAATCCCAATATTTTTTGCAATATATAGAGTTTTATCAAATGCCATAGAGTTAAAATCTGCTCCTTGGATATTATGGGTACAAGATTTAGCTGCAATGGATCCATATTTTGTTTTACCTATTTTAATGGGTCTTACAATGTTTTTACAACAAAGAATTACTCCAGCAAACTTTACAGATCCAATGCAAGAGAAGATAATGAAGTTTTTACCACTTATCTTTACTTTTTTCTTTATAAGTTTTCCAGCAGGTCTTACGCTATACTGGTTTATAAACAATCTATTCTCAATAGGGCAACAATACTATGTAAATAAGCTATTTGAAAAAAGAAAACAAGAACAAACAGTAGAAAAAGGAAATAAAAAATGATTATCGAAGCCGACAGTTTACAAGAAGCGTTTTCAAAGGCGGCGGCAAAACTTTCATGCTCAGTAACGCAGTTAGATATAAAAGTGTTGCAACACCCAAGATCTGGACTTTTTGGAATGTTTAAAAAAAGAGCGATCATAGAAGTAGCTAAAGAGGGAAGTCAAAAAACTAAACACTCAAAACCAGAAAAAAAAGAGCCAAAAGAGAAGATTGAGCCTAGTAAAAGACAAAATGCCCAGCCAAGAAAAGAGAGGCAAAACTCTAAAAAAGCTGAACAAAAAAACATAGTAGAAGAGGTAGCTCAAAACAAAGAGCAAAATTTTAGAGAAAAAGAGATTGCAAATATCCATGAAGTTTTAAATGAGATAAGTAGTGGCGTAAAAGAGTTAGTCGATAATGGCTGTTTTAATGTTGAAGTTAAAAGAGTATATGCAAGTGATGATCAAACTGTATTTATCGAAATTGATGGTGAGGATGCAGCACTTTTAATTGGTAAGGAAGTGTATAGATATAAGGCATTTTCTTATCTTTTATATAATTGGATAAATATCAAGTATGGTTTGGGAATTAGGCTTGAAATAGCTCAATTTTTAAGAAATCAAGAAGAGATGATAGAAAACTACTTAATATCTGTTGTAGATAGGATAAATGATACAGGCAGAGGACAAACTAAGCCTTTAGATGGTGTTCTTATCAAGATAGCTTTAGAAAAATTAAGAGAAAAATTTCCAAATAAATATGTTGGTATCAAAACAGGCAGGGAGGGGCGGAAATTTATAGTTGTTAATGATTTTAATCGGAAACAGCAATAAAAAGCACAATTGCCGCAATCGCTACTGCTCATGGAATTGGCTCAGTAGCGATTGTTAGATTAAGCGGGGGAAACTCCTTAGAAATAGCAAAAAAAGTTACAAAAAAAGACTCTTTTACTCCTAGGTACGCTTCATTAAGTAAAATTTTTAAAAAAAATGGAGAGCTAATTGATGAAGCTCTTATAATCTACTTTAAATCACCAAAAAGCTTTACTGGCGAGGATATAGTTGAATTTCAATGTCATGGCGGAGTTATGGTAGCTTCCATGATACTTGAAACTTTAATTGATTTTGGCGCAAGATTAGCAACTCCTGGAGAGTTTTCAAAAAGAGCTTTTTTAAATGGAAGAGTGGATTTAATAAAGGCTGAGGCAGTAGCAAGATTAATTGAAGCTAAAAGCGAGGATGCAGTTAAGATTTTAGCTAAACAAGTTGCTGGAGGGTTGGGTGAATTTATCAATGAAGCTAGAGATAGTTTGATTGAAATTATGGCTCATATTGAAGTTAGCATTGATTATGCGGAGGATGATCTGCCTTTAAATCTTTTAGAAAAAATTGAAGAAAAACTACTCACTCTTGAGAGAAAATTGGAAAACATTATAGAGATAAGTGCTAGAAAAAAAGGGTTAATTAGTGGCTTTAAAGCTGTTATTTTAGGTAAACCAAATGTGGGCAAAAGCACACTTTTAAATCAAATATTAAGTACAAATAGAGCCATAATTAGCACAGTTGCAGGAACAACTAGAGATACCATTGAAGAGGAGATAAGAGTAGGTACACATTTAATCAAAATAGTCGATACCGCTGGAATTAGAGACTCAAGTGATGAAGTTGAGAGGATTGGCATTGGAAGATCTAAAGAGGCAGCAAAGAGTGCAGATATGATTATAGCCCTTTTTGATGCTTCAAAAAAGGTAGATGAAGAGGATATGGAAGTATTAACTTTTTTAGAAGAGATTAAAGGTGATAAAAAGTGTTTTTATCTATTAAATAAGGTTGAAAAAGATTTAAAATTTGATAAAACTCTACTTCCAAAAGAGGTAATTGAGATTTCAGCTACCAAGGATGCCTCACCAATTATTAGGAAGATAAGAGAGTATCTTGATACTCAAAAGGTTGATTCTGAGATTATTTTAATATCTGAAAACCAAATTAGAAGAGTTAAAGAAACCACGAAAGCTTTAAAAGAGTCAAAAGAGTTTTTAAATGAAGGGAGCTTAGAACTTTTTTCATTTCATTTGCATGAAGCAGTGGATGCTTTGAGGGCTATAACTAGGCCTTATAGCGTAGATGAAGTGATGGATAAAATGTTTAGTGATTTTTGTTTAGGAAAATAAAAAGTAAAATATTGCATAATTGCATCTTAGTAATTAAATAAAAGGTGGAGCATGAAAGATTTAGCAGAGGTTTTAAGGGCGCATAAGTTAACTGATGGTGAGTATGAAAATATACTAAAAATATTAAAAAGAGAGCCAAATCTTTTGGAAATAGGAATATTTTCAGCAATGTGGAGCGAGCATTGTTCTTATAAATCTAGCAAAAAATATTTGGATGGATTTCCAACTAAAGCTCCATGGGTTATTCAAGGGCCGGGGGAAAATGCAGGTGTTATTGATGTAGGAAATGGAGTGGCTGCTGTATTTAAAATGGAGAGTCATAACCATCCTAGTTTTATAGATCCTTATGAGGGTGCTGCCACTGGAGTTGGTGGAATATTAAGAGATGTTTTTACTATGGGAGCAGATCCTGTTGCAGCGATGAACTCTTTGAGATTTGGGGATATTAAGGGTGATGATAAAGTATCAAAATATCAAAGACATTTAGTGAAAGAGTCTGTAAAAGGGATAGCTGATTATGGAAACACTATGGAAGTTCCAACTGTTGGCGGAGAGATTACTTTTGATTCAAGCTACAATGGAAATATCTTAGTCAATGCTTTTGCCTTAGGGATTTGCAAGAAAGAGGATATTTTTTATGGAAGGGCAGAGGGTATTGGAAATCCAGTAATTTATGCTGGAAATAAAACTGGAAGAGATGGACTTGGTGCAGCAGTCATGGCAAGCGATAGTTTTTCAGATGAAGAGAGTTCATCTAAGCCCCAAATCCAAAAAGGAAACCCTCATGTTGAAAAACTTCTTCTTAAGGCTTGTTTAGAGCTTTTTAAAACGGATTTCATAGTTGGGATTCAAGATATGGGCGCAGCAGGGTTAACTTCAAGCTCATTTGAGATGGCAGGAAGAGCTGGAAGTGGGATGAAAATTTACCTAGACAAAGTGCCAGCAAGAGAAGAGGGCATGGAGCCATATGATTTTATGCTTAGTGAAACTCAAGAAAGAATGTTAATATGTGCTAAAAAAGGGTGTGAAGATAAGGTTTTAAATATCTTTAAAAAATATAATCTTGATGCAGCCGTAATAGGTGAGGTGACTGATGGCGGAGTCATGGAGCTTTACTGGTTTAATGAGTTAGCTGGAGAGATACCTGTTTTGCCTGTTAGTGAAGAAGCACCTGTTTTAGATAGACCGATTAAAAAACCAAACTACCTTGAAAAAGTCAATAGTGTAGATTTGAGTGATTTTGAAAAGATACCAAATAGTGAAGCATTTAAAAGATTGATTGAGAGTGAAGAGGTGGTTGATAAAGCTACTCTTTATGAGCAGTTTGACTCAATGGCAAAAGGAAATACCTTAAAAGCTTCTGGAAGCTTGGGAGCAAGTGCGATTAAAATTGGAAATAGTGCTTTAGTTATGGGTTGTGAGTGCAATCCTAGATTTAACTATATTGATCCAAAAGGTGGAGCGGCAGTAGCTGTTATGCAAAGTTGTAGAAATGTGGCACTAGCAGGAGCAAAACCTTTGGCTATAACAGATTGTTTAAATTATGGGAATCCTGAAAATCCTGAGGTTATGTGGCAATTTGCCAAAGGGTGTGAGGGGATTAAAGAGGCTTGTTTGGCGCTAAATGTTCCAGTTGTTAGTGGAAATGTTTCGCTATATAATGAAACTGATGGAGAGAGCATATTTCCAACCCCAGCAATAGCAGCAGTAGGTACAAATAAAGACTCAAACAAGGTGCTTCCTTCATTTTTCACAAAAGAAAATAGTGCTATATATTTAGTAGGTGAAACTAAAAGTGAATTTGGTGGAACTCTTTACTTAAAAGAGTTATACGGTGAAGTTGCTGGAAGTTTACCAAAGATAGATTATGAAAATGAGTTAAAGCTTTGGGATTTAATCATTAAAGCTAATGAAAACAGTCTCATTAACTGCGCAAAAGAGGTTGGAGTTGGTGGAATTGCCATATCATTAGCCAAAATGAGCTCTAAATCAAACATGGGAGTAAATGTAAATTTTGCTTGTGAAGATGAAAGAGAAATTTTTAGCGAGAGCCACTCTAGGGCTTTAGTAGAGGTTGAAGATGAAGCATCTTTCATTGAGCTTGCACAAAAAATTGGAATAAAAATAGAAAAAATTGGCTCAACTGGCGGTAAAAAGATAGTTTGCAATGATTTGTCTATACAATTAGATGAAATAAAAGAGACATATCTTAATAAATTTAAGCAAATCTTAGATAAAGTGTAATTTAGCCTAGTATGCAGTTAGCTTTTTTACTAATTATCATAGGAATTTTCTACCTTTTAACTAAAAATTATAGTTCTAAAGAGTATAGCTACCAAAAGAAGCAGTTTCATGGTGATTTAAGTAACCATGAAACTGGCATCATTGTAGCGTTGATGGCTAAAGTTGCTAAGGCAGATGGAAGAGTAAGCGAGCTTGAAGCTGAATTAATTAGCTTAACTTTAACTGATTTGTCTAATGTTTTTAGTAACAATGCTTTAGCTAGAGAAGAGTTAAAAAAGATTTACAATGTAGAAAAAGAGAGCTTTGAAAACACTATCATTTTAGCTTCAAAATATGCAAAAATTACAAATTATTCTTACGATAAATCAATAAGTTTGATGAATCATCTACTAAATTTAGCTTTCATTGATGGCGAGTTTTCGCATACTGAAAAGATGATAACTGAAGATATAGCAAAAGCATTAAATATAAGATTAAATGATTATGAAAATTTAGTAAAGAATTTTAAAGAGTTTTACGCAAACAGATTTCAAGAAAAAAAGATAGATAAAAAAAGGGCATATGAACTCTTTGGGCTTAAAAGTGGTGCAAGTTTAGATGAGGTTAAAAAAAGATATAAAGAGTTAGTTAGGAAATATCACCCAGATTTACTTATGGGCAAAGGTGAGAGTGAAGATATTATAGAAAATGCAACTAAAAAACTCCAAGAGATAAATGAAGCTTATGAGCTTTTAAAAAAAGAGTTTAACTAATATTAAAATATTTTTTAGCCAAGGAGGCAAACTCCTCTTTTTTTATCTTAACTTTAGAAATAGTGCCATTTTTTACAATAGTTAAATTCTCCTCACTTAAATTTATATGTCCAAAATCAAAAAGTTTTACAATAATTTTTGACTTGTTAAAGTTTGATGCTTTGCTAGTAGCTATAATTTCATCTATCTCATTTAACTCTTTCAAACCACACTCTTTGCTAGAATTAAACGCATATCCTATTTTCCACTCTTTGTCTCTATGAAAAAGTTTCATTTTTAAAAGAAAATAACCAAATTTTGTATCCTCTTTTTTTAATTCAAACTCCCCAGTTTTAGCTAAAACCTGCCCATTACTAAATGAGAGTGGTTTTAGTGGAACTTGTACCCCAAAACCAATGTCTAAAAGATAGTTATTACCTTCATGATTTAAAATTATGACTATGTGAGTATCTCCAGTTTCTACCCACTCTTGTTTATCATTGTCAAAAACTGTTGCTTTTGTTAGCTTGACTTTAAAGCCATTTTCTTTTAAAAATAGATACAAAATAGGATTTAACTCATAGCAAAGTCCACCTCTTTTTTCAAGAAGTAGTTTTTTAGTTAAACTCTCCTTATCTATTTTATATCTTTGATTTAAAATGATTGATAGATTTTCAAAAGGAAAAGCCAAAGCACTCTTTTCAAGCACTTCATTTAAATCTTCAAATTGAAGATTTTTATCATTATCTAAGCCAACCCTTTTTCTGTAAAGTAGATTAAATTCTCCCATGAAAACCCTTTAAATTTTAAGGCATTATATCAAAAAGAGTTTTTTAAAAATACAATAAATATAGTTAAAAATCTGATAGATGGAGTTTAAATTTTTTAGTGGTACCCGTGGGCGGACTCGAACCGCCAAGCTTTTAGGCGGCAGATTTTGAATCTGCTGAGTTTACCAATTTCTCCACACGGGCTTATTAGCTTAAGGCTAGTTTAGCCTTAAGCTAAATGGAGTGACTATTTGCCTGCAACAGCATCTTTTAGTTTCTTGCCTACTTTAAACTTAACAGCTTTTGTAGCTGGTACATCAACTATTTTATCTGTTCCAGGTACTCGAGCTTTTCTTGCAGCTCTTAATGTAGAGCTAAAAGTTCCAAAGCCAATAAAGCTTACGCTCTTGCCAGCCACTAAAGCTTCGCTAATTGCTTCAAGAGTAGCATCTAGCGCTTTTTGAGTATCTTTTTTTGAAAGATTTGCCTTCTCAGCAACTGCCTGAATAAATTCAGCTTTTTTCATTCACCATCCTTTAAAAGTGTTGTAGTGAAGGCATTGTACAATTATTTTTTAGAAAAAACAATAATATTTTATAAAAAATATAAACTATTTAATACTCTTGACGATGTTCTACACAATGGAATTAAAATTGCTTACTATAGTTTATATATAGAGATGGAGTTTAATATGAGAGTAACAAATCAACTTTTTTTTCACAACACTAGAAACGATTATAAAAATTCAATGAATATGCTTTATCAAACAAATCAACAGTTTAATGGCCTTAAAATACAACATAGCTTCCAAAATACAAGCATGTATGTTGATGCTATGAGACTTGATTATGAGGCAAGTGCCCTTATGCAAGTAAAAGAGACTAGCGCTAAGGCTGAATCTTTTGCAAATAATACCGACAAAGCTTTCAATCAATTCTCAAGCTCACTTGATCAGTTTAAAACAAAGCTTATCCAAGCTTCCAATGAAGGAGCGATGTCCGTAGCTAGTTTAGAAGCCATAGCAAATGATTTAGAAGGGATAAGAACACACTTAATAAATGTTGCCAATACTTCAATCAATGGAACTTTTCTATTCTCAGGTACTGCAACAAATATAAAACCAATAGCAGCTGATGGGAGCTATAAAGGAAATGATGGGTCAATTAAAGCAGTAGTTGGCTCAGGAATAGAGCTTCCTTATAATATAGACGGATACTCCCTGTTTTTGGGCTCAAGTAGCGATTATCAAAAACATCTTACAACAAATGTACCTATGTTTAATCAAACCAAACTTCATCCAGAATATATGAAAGATAATCCAGGTGAACTATCTGAAGAGATTTATATAACAGCTAAAGATAGCATTAGAGACATGATTGGAGATAGTGATGCAAATCCAGATAATGATCCACTAACAGTTTTTTACATATCTGGACAAGATAGCTTTGGCAATAGTGTTAAGAAAAAAGTAGAAATGACAAGTGATGCCCCTATATCAGATCTTTTAGAAAAGATTGGAGATGCTTTTGGCAATACAAGTACAAATAAAATTGTAGATGTTAGTTTAAATGGAAGAGGGCAAATTGAGGTTAAAGATTTAAGAAAAGGGAGCAATCAGCTTGAATTTCATATGTTTGGGGCAATTGATAGAGAGGCTGGAAAAAATAGCGCAGGTAATGCAAATGTAGATAAGATTGATGAGCTTTTTTTAAATCCAAATGTTGACATAATAGAGTTTAATAAAAATAATCTCAAAGGAAACAATACCATAACAACCATTAGTTCAAATGAGAGATTGTACTCCCCGGGAGTCTTTAATATGGGATTTCCTTTGACTAACAACGATGGAAAAGAGGCTACTAATTCAACCACTTTACATAGTATTATGGGTGAGATTGATGAGATTAGTTTAAATGGGGTTGATTCAAGTGGAAATCCAATCACGGCTACTTTAGCAGTTTCAAACACAACTACTTTAAAAGATTTAACTGATGAGATTAAAAATAGTTTTGGAGTTGAGGCTAGAGTTGAAAATGGACAGATTGTAGTTGTGGATGAGAGCTTAGCTAATGGTTCAAAATATGGAGATAGCAGTTTTTCTCTAAGCTTAACCACAAGAGAAGGTGGTAGCGATGTAGCTGGCTTTTCATCTCCAAGTAGTATGAATTATGATAGAAATGATTTTGAAAAAGTTGGAAGCAAGTTAAAAGGAAATGCTTATCAAATAGTTAATGAAAGCGGCAATTTTGCAACTTCTAAAGATACTTTAAGCTCTGTTGCGGGAATTAACAATATAGATGGAAAAACTCTTGTAATGGATGTTGTTGACATAAATGGAAATTCTAAAAAGGTAGAGATAAATCTAGCAGATCCTAAAAGTACTTTTAGTGTAGATGATGGAGTAAGTGTTGAAACATTTGATATTTTTAGTGCAAAAGGTACAGACACCGCCGCAAAAGATGTGACATATAGGCAACTTATGGATGTGATGGGCATGGTTATCTCTGATACTTTGCCAAAAGATGATGATTTAAGTGGCAGCATAGATGCAGATGAATATAGTGCTGCGGTAAAATCTTCAGGATATAGAGTTGAGGTAAATTTAGATCCAAAAGGTAGATTTGAAATCATTGACAGAACTAGCTCTGTAAGTAAAATGGAACTAAGTATTTATGATGAAGATAGTGGAGATTTTAGTAAAGATGGCTCATTAAGATTTATGCAAAATAGTTCACTCATCATAGATGAGCCAAGTTTGAATATATTTGAAGATTTGGAAAAAATTATTGAAGCAGTAAGAACAGGTTCATTTTTTGCCGATGGAGAGAGTGGAAATCCTGAAAGCATTGGCATTCAAAACTCCATTGAAAGGCTTGATCACATAATGGATCATTTTACTAGATCTCACACAAAGATTGGTACACTATCTAACTCATTAAAAGATACAAAAGAGCGCTCAGAACTACTTATAGTAAATGTAAATAGCGTTAAATCTGAAATAATTGATACTGATTTTGGTGAAGCAATGATTCAGTTCCAACAACTTGCTATGTCCTATCAAGCAATGCTTTCATCAGTTTCTAGGATTAACTCACTATCGTTAGTTAATTTCTTATAACTCTAAGTCCAGCTTTGATATACTATTAGGTTATATTTTTCAAAGGATCTGTTATTTTACGAGAAGTGATATTTATCGTATTGGTTGCTTTTTTTATCTATTTTGGAATTTCAACCATAGTTGAAGATTCTAGTTTTGTTGGGACATTTGGAAAAGAACTTGGGTTTTTAAATAGAGAATATTTTGGATATTTTAGCTTTGTTTATCCATTTTTACTAATTGCTCCATCTTTTTTAATATACAAAAATAGAGAATTTTCCATTAGAAGAGTAGAAATCATTCTATCTTTTCTCCTTCTTTTTGTAACAATTTTAATGATACAAGCAGCTACAATTAACGGCAACTTAAAAGGTGAACTTGGTTTTGCAATTGTTGATATGTTAAATCTTTTAGTTGGAACATTTGGAACTTGGGTTTTTATAGTTATGATTTTAAGTTTATCTTTTATCATTTTAATAGATAAAAGCATTGAATCTATCCTTTTTTACTTAAAAAACATTTCATTTAACTTGACTTTTTTAAAAAAAAGAGAGAAACAAAACAGTGTTCATGAAGAAAAAGATGAGATAGAAGAAGAGATTGAAGATAACAATGATGAAATCATTGAAAAATCTGAGGAAATAGTTAATGAAGTAGAAGAGAAGAAACAAAACAGTGAACAAGAGAGCCAAAATAGTGAAGAAGAGCCTAAAAAGAATGTAGAGATTTTAAGTGAATTAGAAGAGAATAAAAAACTATTAGCTCAAATTGAAAAAGGAGAGCAAGAGAAGCCAAAAGATTATAAGCTTCCACCAATTAATTTTTTAACAAACCCTCCAAAAAAGCTATCTCATGTAAGTGAAAGCGAGATAGATGAAAAGATTTCAAATTTATTAGATAAATTAAGACGATTTAAAATTGATGGAGATGTGGTTAGAACTTATACTGGGCCAGTAGTAACTACATTTGAGTTTAGGCCAGCTCCTCATGTAAAAGTTTCAAAAATCTTAACGCTTGAGGATGATTTAGCAATGGCTCTAAGGGCTAAAACCATCAGAATTCAAGCTCCAGTTCCTGGAAAAGATGTAGTTGGGATTGAGATACCAAATAAAGAGATAGATACTATTTATTTAAAAGATATTATTGAAAGTGATGTTTTTAAAACCTCTTCATCTCCGTTAACTATCGCTCTTGGAAAGGATATAGTTGGCAATCCTTTTGTAACTGATCTTAAAAAACTGCCCCATCTTTTGATAGCAGGAACCACTGGGAGTGGAAAGAGTGTTGGCATTAATTCAATGCTTCTATCTTTGCTTTATAGAAACTCGCCAGATACTCTAAGACTTTTAATGATAGATCCAAAAATGCTTGAATTTTCAATGTACAATGATATTCCGCATCTTTTAACTCCAGTCATAACTCAGCCAAAGCAGGCTGTTATCGCCCTTTCAAATATGGTTAATGAGATGGAAAGAAGATACCAAATAATGAGTCGTACTAAAACGAAAAATATCCAAAGCTACAACAAATGGGCTAAAAAAGAGAATGTAGAGCAGTTGCCATACATTGTTGTTGTGATTGATGAGCTTGCAGACTTGATGATGAATAGTGGAAAAGAGGTTGAATTTTATATTGCAAGATTAGCTCAAATGGCAAGGGCTAGCGGTATTCACCTAATTGTTGCTACCCAAAGACCATCAGTTGATGTGGTTACAGGGCTTATTAAGGCAAATTTACCCTCAAGAATTAGCTATAAGGTTGGACAAAAAGTAGATAGTAAAGTTATACTTGATTCTCTTGGCGCAGAGTCACTTCTTGGAAGAGGGGATATGCTGTTTACTCCGCC
>JAAYLJ010000059.1 GCA_012521935.1 Campylobacteraceae bacterium
AGATTAAACCCCATACTAAAAGTAAGACGCCTATTATTAATCTTACTTTTCTATCCATTTCACCAATATTTTGTCGCATATTTCCTCCTTTTTCTTAAATCCTACCAAAGCATTCATAAAGATATGGGGGTAAAATAAAATTAATCTCTCTCTATAAAAAATCCTGCCCAAGATTGAGAGGTTGGCATAACTTCTAGAGTATTAATGTTAACATGCTCTGGTAATGATGCGCAGTTTAGAATGATTTGAGCTATATCATTAGCCTGTAAATAGACCATTCCTTTATATATATCATCTGCTTTTTCTCTCTCACCTTTAAATCTTACAAGAGAAAATTCAGTTTTGGCAAACCCAGGTTCAATATTTGTTACCCTAATGTTAGTGCCTTTTAAATCAGTCCTAAGATTTAGTGAAAACTGCCTCACAAAGGCTTTAGTCGCCCCATATACATTTCCACCCTCATATGGCCAATTTCCAGCAATGGATCCAATATTGAAAATGTATCCTCTTTTTCTCTCTTTCATCACATTTAAAACTGCTTTAGTAACATACAAAACACCCTTAATGTTTGTATCAACCATCACTTCCCAATCTTCTAATGAAGCTTCGGGAGATTTTTCAAGTCCAAGGGCAAGTCCAGCATTATTTACCAAAATATCTATGTTTTTATACTCTTTTGGCAGACTTTCTATGGCTTTAAAAACTTCATCTTTTTTAGTTACATCAAGTTTTAATGGAAATATATTCTCCCCAAAAGAGCCTTTTTTAAGCGCTTCAAGCCTCTCTTTCCTTCTTCCAGCAGCTATTACCAAATCTCCATTTTTTGCAAAATATTTTGCAATCTCCTCCCCAAAACCTGATGTTGCTCCAGTTACTAAAACTACCCTTTTCATAACTCTCCTTTTTAAAGCTTATAATCTTTTATTAGGTTAAAGTTTAAATATTTATAAACTCTATCTTTACTTGAGTCAAGTTTTTTTGTAACAAGCTTTAAATACTCATCTTTTGTTGGCAATCTTCCAAGCAAGGCGGCAACAGCTGCCAACTCCGCACTTCCTAGATAAACTTGCGCTCCCATGCCCATTCTATTATCAAAGTTTCTTGTTGAAGTTGAAAAGACTGTAGCATTATCTGCCACTCTAGCTTGATTTCCCATACACAAACTACATCCAGGTATCTCAATCCTAGCTCCAGCTGCCCCAAAAATACTGTAGTATCCCTCTTTAGTGAGTTCATCTTTATCCATCTTTGTTGGAGGAGCTATCCAAAGCCTTGTTGGCACTTGCCCTTCATCTTTTAAAATTTCACCCAAAGCTCTATAGTGCCCAATGTTTGTCATACAGCTACCTACAAAAACTTCATCGATTTTCTTTGGT
This sequence comes from Campylobacteraceae bacterium, assembly GCA_012521935.1. GTDB lineage: Bacteria > Campylobacterota > Campylobacteria > Campylobacterales > Campylobacteraceae > JAAYLJ01. Next base: position 1,377 of record JAAYLJ010000059.1, read on the forward strand.
CTATTTGGATCATTTAGCACCTCACTTAGGGTAGCTACATCATCTGGATCATTAGGGCAAGCCACTATTGGCTCATCAATATCTTTTAAATCTATCTCAATAATAGCGCTATATCTAGCATTCTCATCAGCTTTTAAAAGTTTAGGATTTTCCAACCAATCCTCCATCTTTTTAGCTCTTCTTTTAAGTGTTGCCTCATCACCATATCCAGCTTCTATCATGGAATTTATTAAGGTTATATTTGATTTTAAATACTCAATAACTGGCTCTTTATCTAAAGCTACCGCGCAAGCAGCGGCACTTCTTTCAGCTGAGGCATCAGATAGTTCAAATGCTTGCTCAACTTTTAACTTTGGAAGCCCCTCTATCTCTAAAATTTTCCCAGCAAATATATTCTTTTTACCCTTTTTTGGAACAGTTAAAAGCCCTTGTTTAATTGCATAGTAAGGTATGGCATTTACCAAATCTCTTAGGGTTATCCCAGGATTTAATTCACCTTTAAATTTAACTAAAACCGACTCAGGCATATTTAGTGGCATTGAACCAGTTACCGCAGCAAAAGCCACCAAACCAGAGCCTGCTGGAAAAGAGATACCTATTGGAAATCTTGTGTGACTATCTCCGCCAGTTCCAACAGTATCAGGCAAAACCATTCTATTTAGCCATGAGTGGATCACTCCATCTCCAGCTTTTAAACTAACCCCGCCTCTGTTTCTAATAAAATCTGGAAGAGAGTGTTGGAGTTTTATATCTGCTGGTTTTGGATAAGCTGCCGTATGACAAAAGCTTTGAAGCACAAAATCTGCACTAAACCCAAGAGCGGCTAACTCTTTTATCTCATCTCTTGTCATTGGGCCAGTTGTATCTTGACTTCCTACTGTTGAAGTAATTGGCTCAACATACATTCCTGGGCGCACACCCTCTAATCCACAAGCTCTTCCTACCATTTTTTGAGCTTGGGTAAAGCCAATCTCTTTTTGTAAACTTGGCTGACTTGGTTTAGTAAAAATACTCTCCTCTTTTAAGCCCAAAGACTCTCTAGCCTTTACTGTAAGCCCTCTTCCAATGATTAGTGGTATTCTCCCCCCTGCCCTATACTCATCTACTATAGTTTTTGGAAGCAAGGAAAATCTAGCAACTACTCTTCCATTTTTTGCTAATTTGCCCTCATATGGATAAAGATCAACCACATCTCCCGTCTCAAGTTCATCTACATTAACCTCTATTGGCAATGCTCCACTATCTTCAGCAGTATTAAAAAATATAGGTGCGATTGAAGTGCCAAGTACTATGCCGCCTGTTTTTTTATTTGGCACAAATGGAATATCTCTTCCTAAATGCCACTGGATGGAGTTAATTCCAGATTTTCTACTACTTCCAGTTCCAACAACATCGCCCACATAAGCTATCTCATGCCCTTTTTCTTTTAAAGACTCAATCACCTCTAAACTGCCTGGCAATCTTTTTTGAAGCATTGCTTGTGCGTGTAAAGGGATGTCACTTCTAGTAAAAGCTTCCCCTGCTGGACTTAAATCATCTGTATTTGTCTCACCTGGAACTTTAAAAATAGTTAGGGTAATTTTTTCAGGAAGCTCTGGCTTTAGAGTAAACCATTTAGCCTCTGCCCATGAAGTTAAAACCTCTTTGGCTAATGGATTTGTTTTTGCAAGCTCTACAACTTTATTAAAAGAGTCATAAACTAGAACTATATTCTCAAGCGCTTTTACAGCCTCTTTTGCTACTTCGATGTTTTCATGACTTAGTGCGTCAATTAGTGGATCTACATTGTATCCACCAAGCATTGTACCTAGTATTTGGGCAGCTTTTTTTGGTGAAATAAGAGCGCACTTAGCCTCGCCCTTTAAAATTGCATTTAAAAAAGCTGCTTTTACATAAGCTGCCTCATCTACTCCTGGAGAAATTCTATGAGTTAAAAGATAAACTAA
>JAAYLJ010000060.1 GCA_012521935.1 Campylobacteraceae bacterium
AGGACTTAAGCCCATATACGAAAACGCTCACTTTGCACTATTTGATAAACCAAGCGGAGTGCTAACTCATCCAGCAGGAAGAAAAACTCTTTATTCGCTAACAGATGAAATTTTACACTTATATGGTAACAGTGCCCACATAGTGCATAGACTTGATAAAGAGACAAGCGGTTTGATTTTAGTTGCAAAAAATCTTGTTAGTGAAATTGAATTAAAAAAACTTTTTGAGGATAGAGCTGTTAGTAAAAGTTATATTGCTTTTGTAAAGGGCCATTTGGATAAGAAGTTAAAAATAGATGCTCCTTTATTAAATAGCAGTGAATATGAAAACTTGAAACAAAAAATGATAGTTTCAAATTTAGGCAAGGATGCACTAACAAAAATTGAACCTGTTAAGTATATAAAAGATAAAGATTTTACAATCATAAAAGCCATCCCAATCACTGGAAGGCAACATCAAATTAGAGCTCATTTGTTTCACGTGAAACATCCAATAGTTGGAGATCCTCTTTACGGAGTTAATTACGATGTTAGTTGTGATTATTTGGATGAAAAACTATCCAAAAATGAAAGAATTATCAAAACTGGAGCTTCAAGACTCTTGCTTCACGCATACTCTTTATCGTTTAAATATAGGGGAAAATCCTACTTTTTTCAATCAGGTATTGGGGATCAGTTTTTAAAAGCCACATCTATTTTGAACTAAAAAAGATAACTTTTATAATACCAAATAGGCTTATGACAACAACTATGGCTAAAAAAATAATTAATCCAATGTCAAGTAGCATTTTTTAAACTCCTCTCTTTTAACTGCCCGCAAGCTGCACTTATGTCTAAGCCTTTTGACTCTCTTATGGTGCAAATCAACCCAGCTCTATTTAAATACTCTTTAAACTCTTCAACATTTTCTCTCAAAGGTCTTTGAAATTCGCTTCCCTCATGTGGGTTAAAATAGATTAAATTTATCTTTGCTTTTATCCCATGCATCAGTTTTATCAACTTTTTTGCACTCTTTAAATCATCATTTAAATCTTTAATCATCAAATACTCAAACATAACTCTTTTTCTTGAATCGATTGGAAATTTTTTAATGGCTTCAATGATTGAAGCAATGTTGTATGCTTTGTTTACTGGCATCAACTTATCTCTTAACTCATCATCCACCGCGTGCAAAGAGATAGCTAATAAAACATTTAAATTTAATTTTGCTAACTTTTCAATCTTGGTTGCTAACCCACTTGTAGAGATGGTTTGTCTTCTAGGAGATATGCTAAGCCCATCTACATCTCCAAAAATTTTTATGGAAGTTGCAAGGTTTTCTAAATTATCAAGTGGTTCTCCCATTCCCATAAATACTATGTTTACTCTTCGCTCAGGCGGAAGATTTAACTCTTTTTTTATGTACAAAACTTGAGTTACTATCTCGCCTGGAGTCAAATCTCTTTTAAAGCCCCCTTTGGCAGTGTAGCAAAAAGCGCACCCCATTTTGCACCCAACTTGAGTCGAAATACATACAGTGTACCTAGCATGTTTGACTATCTCACCACTCTCATCTACCACTTCATTTTTCATTGGAAGTAAAACAGTTTCAATCGTATATCCATCTTTCAATTTAAATAAATACTTTATGCTTCCATCACTACTAATCTCTTTGTTGGCTAACTCTGGAAGGTTTAATGAAAAAATTTTGTCAAACTCTGCCCTATCATTTTTAGATAAGTTTGTCATTTCATTAAAATCTAAAGAGTATTTTTGATAAACCCAGCTAAAAAGCTGTATTGCTCTAAAGCTTGGCTTTATCATCTCTTGTAAGTTTTCTTTTGTTAAGTCATAAAAATTTCTCTTCACAATATCTCATCTTTTACAAATTTTTCTAAAATTTCTTTGGCTAGATTATGGTTTTTTATAAAATCATTATGTGCAAACTCATTGCAAAAATTAGTTATGGCAAATAGTCCATATGCAGGTATGTTAAAACTGTTTGCAACTTTCAATATAGAGTAAAACTCCATATTTTCAGCATCAATTTCAAGCTTTAAATATTTTTTAGAAACTACGCTATTAGTTGTAATGTAGTTGCTACAATTCATTTTCATCCAAGGTAATGTTTCACGTGAAACAAAATCAGGAATGGAAGATTTTAGTTCATTTTCAATGGGAGAGTAGCTTTTTTTTAGTAAAAAAGAGTTCTCTAAATTTGATGCAAATGAGCTATAAAAAAGATCAAACTCTTTTAATCTTCCATAACTTCCAGCACTTCCAACAAAAAGTAAAAAACTAGGCTTTTCTTCAATACAAATTTTTGTTGTATTGATTGCTGAGTCAATTAAGCCAACGCCAACAGGTTTTGCAAAGTCAAAAAACTCTCCATTTCCAGCACATAAAATCATATCTTTACCAAGAAACCTTCATTTTTTAAATAACTTTTTAACTCTTTGATTTTTATCTTTTGAAAATGAAATACTGATGCAGCTAAAGCAGCCTCTGCTCCATTTAAAAAAGCATCTTTAAAATGTTCCATTTCTCCAGCACCTCCACTTGCTACAATAGGAATAGCAACTTCTTTACTTACAGCTTTTAGCATTTTTAAATCATACCCATCTTTAACTCCATCTTTATCCATTGAGGTTAAAAGTATCTCTCCAGCACCAAGAGTTTCAACCTCTTTTACCCACTCAAGCAGATTTAAACCACTATCTTCTTTTCCAGCACCAAAATATACTTCCCAAGAATTTCCATCTTTTTTTGCATCAATTGCAGCTACTATCTTCTCTTTGCCAAATCTTTTAGAAGCTTCTTTAATTAAAGATGGATTTTTAATTGCAGCAGAGCCAATGCTAACCTTGCTAACTCCAGCCTTAATTAAAGCTTCAATATCTTCTATATTTTTAATACCTCCGCCAACAGTAAGTGGAATGGAGATTGAATTTATAACTTTTTTTATCAACTCTATTTTAATTTTTTGTCCTTCTGAAGTGGCACATATGTCTAAAAAGACAAGCTCATCAGCTCCTTCATCACTGTATTTTTTAGCAATTTCAATAGGATCTCCAGCATCTTTTAAGCCAATAAAATTGACACCTTTTACCACTCTGCCATCTTTTATATCTAAACAGGCAATCACTTTTTTATAGGTGGTTGTCATTTTAATCCTTCTAAAAAATATTTTGTAGTTTAACTAAATAGCGCTAAAGAAAAGTTAATAAGCTCTTAAATTTAAGAAATTTTAGATAT
>JAAYLJ010000061.1 GCA_012521935.1 Campylobacteraceae bacterium
AGTCATTTCATCCTTTGAAATTACTTCAAATTTTAAATCTGTAATTTTTTGAAGTTTATTTTGCACCATAGGTAGTAAAATTTCATCAGTATATTTTTGACCAATATTTTTTAAATTAACCAACTCTTTTTCAAGTTTCTTATTTGACCAGCTGACTTTTTGATTGAAATGTTCCCAAGGGTTTTCAAATTCACCATAGTGTCTTTTAAGAGTGTTGATACAATAAGTCACATCGATATCCTCTGAAAATCTATCAATAAGATTAAACCCTTTGGATAATGATGTTCCACCTTTAAATAAAATGCCAGCTGAGCCATCTTCTCCAAATAAAATATGAAGTAGTGCAGTTACCCACAAATCTTTTTCTACCACAATTAAAGGCAGCCCCTTTTGCGTAGCAACATGAGATAGTGTAGCTCTTTGTTCATCAAGCGACAAAGCCAGTAGTTTTTTAATATACTTCATTTATCATCTCTTGCACTTTTTGCTGTACCCACAAAGGATATCCTTTTGAAGCATTTTGCAAATCTTTTATATCATTGCTATTTAATCTTTGTGCGAAATCAGAAATAAGTTTTTGATCATTAAACGCATTGCTTCCTAAGTGCTCCATAGCACTCAAAACTAACCCTGCTTTTTTCCCACTACCCATAAGTTTTTTTGGATTTATTCTTTTAAATACAATTTCAACTTTACCCACAAATTCACTTTTATGAAGTTTATCATTAAGATAAATATATTTCATAGGGATTTGATCAGATAATCCCAACATGTGTAAAGCCATAGAGCCATCTGGCATTATGCGTGCATCATTTAAAGTTGCAATGGCTTTTGCAATGGAACTAGGACTTGGCAATACTTCACCAAAGAAGCTACTTTTTTGAGGCTTATAGTACACCCCCCTTCTATATCTTCTTATAGTTCCCTTAGCAGTTAAAGCTGAAAGCTCCTTTTCTATACTATTTTTATTTACATTTCCAAAATCAAAACTATTTGAAGCAAAAGTAGCACCATTGGGCAATGAAGATATTTTTGATTTTACTCTTTGCGAGACTGGTTTTGTCATCTTCTGCTCCTTTTAATTTCAGTAAATTTAATTAATATTACTGAATATATTTAAAAATGTCAATATGATTTTGTTGCCACAATGGCTTTAGTGCTTAAGTTTGATTCAGGAGCTTGTAAGATATGCCATATAAACAAGAGAGAAGTTTAAGATGATTTTAAAACAACAAGAAAAAGCAACCATTACACTGCGTTAGAAAATTAAAAAGAAGTAGCAAGATTTAAAGAAGAGATGGATTTCTCAATGAAAACTAAAGAATTTATTTAGTAGATTAAATCTTACAAAGAGTGTCCAAATAAACCTTGCATTGCAGTTAGTAGTGATGACTTACCTTTTAAAACAATTCTCCTCACTCATCTCACACCTCTTTTTTCAGCTCATCAGCACTTTTTATATATTTGTGTTTTTTTAATATATTTACTATTTTCGAGCTTGTCCCATATCCATAGATTATCTGTCTGAAAGTATTGTAATTTATCCCATTCTTTTTACAAAAAAATGACATACTTCCCCACTCCTCCTTTATCTTTTGAGCTAAGGTCAAACTTTTATCAATACTCATCTTTTCTCCTTCTAAATCTCTTTTATAAGCCTATTGCAATGGGGGTATATTTAAATCATTTTAAATATAGGCACTATCTAAATACTATATAGCAACTGGATAATGCTGAGACAACTAATTAGCATCTTCAAACTTCAATGTCCTTATTTATTGTCTCAAGCAGTGCTTCTGCTACTGCCATTAATGTGCTTGCTTTTTTTACTAACTCATCATATTCTCTAGCTTTATTTTCGAGTTCTTTTATGTAATCATCTCTAAAATATACTGCCTCAACAGCACCCTCTATCGCTATCTCTTTGTCTCTCATTAAATCTATCAACGGTATATTTCCTAAACTATCTCTCCTTAAAACCAACAGCATTTTCCAACTCCTAAAAATAAATTTGTCCCCTCAGCAATAAACTTTCAAATAACTTTACCTATCTTTATAAACTCTTTTTGTATTATTAGCCTATGAGACATAAACAGTAATGGCATTATATAGTCATTTGACTTTACTATCAAGTCTAATAACCATAAAAAGGTATATGGGTATGGATAATAAAAAACTAATTGAGGAGATGAAAGATTATTTTAAAGTTTCTTCTTTGGAAGATGTAGCCCTTAAATTAGGTTATAGCAAGACTACAGCTTCAACATGGAGAACAAGAGGTATTACTCAAACAGCAATAAATAAATATAAAATTATAAAGTCAAAAAACATTATAAAAGAAGATGAAAATAGTCAAATAGCAGTTAATCTTTACAAAGATATATTTACCTCAGCAGGTTACGGCACTATCAACAGTGATTTAGCTCCTATTAAAATAAACCTTGATAAAGATTTTCTAAAAGAGGTTTTTAACATCACAGATTTTAAAAACCTAGACATCATCAGAGTCACAGGCGATAGCATGCTCCCGCATATCAAAGATGGAGAGTATGTTTTTGTGCAAAAAGGAACAAGTCCAAAAAATGGCGATACCATCATTGCAAACATCGATGGTGAGCTCTACATCAAACGCTATCATAAACTACCATTTGAAAAATGGTTTAGACTAGAAAGCGACAATAATGAATTCCCAAACATAGAGATAGATACAGATGATAAATTCAACTCCTTAATCATCGTAGGGATTGTAAAAAGCAAGATTAAACTATACTAAGTTTACTTGCTGTTTTATCACCGATTTTTACCTATTAAGCACTCTTTAAATATCCACAACATAAAAATACAGGATTATCAAAAGACTCAACCGCTGGTCTTATATATTAGGCTTGTTTTTCTTGATAGGATATAGCATTGGATTTGTAGTGCGCATGATTAAAGAAAATAATGTACAAATTACTTTACAAAATTGCTATTTTATAGTATGATTGTAAACTATTTTATACAAGGTAGTTAAATGATAGAGATATTTCGCCAGAAAAAACTGATTGCATCATTCATTAAAGATAACAACCGCTTCATCATAGATTATAAGAATTTTGACATAGAAAACTCTATTGCACTATCGCTGCCAAATACTCAAAAAATATATCTGTTTGATTATAAATTTCCACCTTTTTTGGAGAGCTTTTTACCTGAAGGATACCTATATGAAATCTTTAAAAACCTATTGGCAAAAGAGCATGGTAGAGTAGATGATTATCTTATATTTTCACTTCTTAGTTCTAGCATTCAATCAAGAATAGAGTTTAAAAGCAATCTACAAAATAACATAGAGTTTCCTTCGTTTAACATAGATGAAATCTTACTAAACGATACAAATGATACTTTCAACACTCTTTTGCAAACCTTTTTAAATAAAAATGCCATAAGTGGAGTGCAGCCAAAAACAGTGGCACTTTTAAAAGAAAAGCTAGACACAAAAGAGTACATTATCAAAACTTGGGGTGAAGAGTATCAGGATTTAGCACTTAATGAATATTTCTGTCTAAGAGCTGTTCAAAAAGCAGGAGTAAAAACAGCAAATGCAAAACTATCAAAAAATAATAAATTTTTAATAGTAGAAAAATTCACACTTAAACCTGATGGGGCTTTTTATGGATTTGAAGAGATACTTTCCTTGATGGACAAAAACAGGGATAGAAAATATGATGGAAGTTATGAGCAAATAGCAAAAATCATATATTCATATGTCACTAATAAAGCAGAGTCAATGGTTGCATACTATAAAACAGTAGTGATGAACTACCTGCTTAAAAACGGTGATGCGCATTTAAAAAACTTTGGATTGCTCTTTGATGATGATTTTAAAAATATTTTCTACTCTCCTGTATATGATGTAGTAAATACTGTAGTGTATATCTATAAAGATAAGCCAGCTCTTATGTTAAATGGTAAAAAAATATGGCACTCGAAAGATGCCCTTGTAAAGTTTGGGCAAAAAAGTTGTCTTTTGAGCCAAAGTGAAGCTAATAAGTATTATGAAGAGTGTTATGGCGCTCTTGTATGGGCTATAGAAGAGCTAGAAAGCTATTTAGTAAAAAATCCAAATTTTAAAATAGGCAAGATGATGCGTGATAGTTGGAAACTTTCACTAAAAGAGGAAGAGATGAAGGAGCTTGATAATGAAACTATTAGACCTTGGAAAAACTATTAAGGAGCTACGAAAACAAAGAGGATTGTCGCAAGAAAACTTGGCAAAACAGTCTGGGATTTCACGAGCAACTTTATCAAAACTTGAAAACGGATATATAGCCAATATCAGCATAGTCACTGTTAATCAAATACTCTCACTTCTTGGTTATGAAATAGACATCAAGCCAGCAAATCCATTCATGAGGGAGTAGGATTTAAATCGTTGAAAGCTTATGGAAACAGCTCTTCATCAACTTGCTATTTTTATGCATAATATTTAAAATTAAATACAAATACTTGACTATTTTAAATACACATAGTAAAATACAAATTATATTCAAAATTAAATACAAAGGATAAATATGCAAACTCCCTTTCCTTTTGAAACAATAGCACCTAAAGAGTTTTTTTATGGCAGAAAAAAAGAGATGAAGGAGCTAAAAGAGCATGTAGAAAACTCAACAAATGTTTTACTTTTTTCTAAAAGAAGGATGGGAAAAAGCACACTTATTAAAAACCTCTTCACTGAAATAGAAAAAGATTACACTGTAATATACATTGATATTTACAATATCATCACTGCTGAGGATTTTGGAAAACTATTGCTAAATGGTATAACTAAAAGTCAAGAAGGCAATATAAAATCAATAATCGTAAAACTTAGTAAGTTTTTTAAAAAAACAAAAATAGAGCCAACATTTGATCCACACACAAGCGAGTTTGGAATAAGAGTAGTTGAAAATAGGCTAAGTTTTGAAGAGCTTATGGAAGATTCTTTTAGCGCACTGTTTAAACTAGCTAGTGAAAAAAATGTAGTTTTAGCCATAGATGAGTTTCAACAAATAGCAGATATAAAAGATGTAAAAATAGATGCTATTTTAAGAAAATATATGCAAGAGCCAAGCAGTATTTCATATATATTTTTAGGCTCAAAAAGAAATATACTAAATTCACTTTTTGCCTATAAGTCACCTCTGTATGCCATGGCAACTCCTATGTCTTTAAAGCCTTTAAATTTAGATGATATTTACAACTACTCAAAACAGTACTTAGACATCTCAAAAGAAGTTATAGAGTATGTTTACAATTTAAGCGCAAAAGAGACAAAACTAATCCAAATGATACTACACAGAGTTTATATAAATAAAAAGAGCGTAAAAAAAATAGATATAAATTTTATAAATAAAATCTTAGATACGATTTTAATATCAAAAAATGACCACTACAAAACTATTTTTGAGTTTTTTAGTATAAATCAAAAAAAGGCTTTTAAGCTTTTAGCAAAACATGAAAGAGAGTTGTTTTCTGAAAAGATACTAAGAGAAGAGAATATTTCAAGGCCATCAATGCAGTCATCATTAAATCAACTATTTGCAAAAGAGTTTATCGACAAAGAAGATGGGGAATATTTTATACCTGATAGAGCTTTTGAATTGTGGGCAAAAAGAAATTTAAAATAAAAAGTTCAGTCACCTACTAAAAAGCAGGCAACTTTTATTCACCAATGTCTTCATCGCTTAGTTGGTTTAACTTGTCTAGTCATTAAATCTTTTAATCTGCTGTCAAAAAAGTGGATTGATAATATCTTAGAAAGTTTATGCTAATGGGGTTAAAATGATTTATGTGGATTTTTGTAAAACCATAAATGGTGGGTCTAGCAGGACTTGAACCTGCGGCCGTCCCGTTATGAGCGGGATGCTCTAACCAACTGAGCTATAGACCCGAAGCAAAAAAGAAATGTGATTTTACCTAATAGATACTTAAGTGCTTCTAAAGTTTGAATTTAATGAATCTGTAAGTCTTGTCAAACCTAAATGCAAGCAGGTTTTGAATGATTCCAAAAAGAATCATAAAGGTTATAAAATTGCTTCCACCATAGCTAAACAACGGCAAAGGTAGTCCTACAACAGGAGCTAACCCTACCGTCATAGAGACATTAACCCCCGCATATACAAATATAAGCAAGGCCACACTAGCAATGATGGAGCTAGCAAAGTAATCTTTTTTTAACTTATATAGCAAAGTAAGCAGATGAATTATCAAAAAAGCATACAACAATATAAGCCCCAAAGCCCCTAAAAAGCCAAATCTCTCAACATGATAAGCAAATATAAAATCGCTTGTAGATATGGGTAAAAATTTAAAATGAGTTTGCGTAGCTTCACTGCTACCTTTTCCAGTAAGTCCGCCAGAACCAATGGCTACTAAGGATTGTCTCACATGATAGCTTGGTTTTTCACTTATAAAGTCGCTTACGCGTTGTTTTTGATATGGGTGCAAATTTGCGTATAAAAAAGGCGCAACTACTCCTAGTGTAAAAATAATAGTAAACCAAATCTTTTTATTTACCCCAATGATAAAAAGCATTCCAAAACCCATAAGTAAAAAAGTGAGCGCAGTTCCAAGATCTGGCTGTTTGGCAATAAGAACAAATGGAACAAGTATAAAAAAACTAAGTTTTGCAAACTCCTTCAAAGAGTAGCCTTCCTCTTCAGGAGGAGACTGTTTTATGAGGTATGCTAACATTAAAATCATTGCAACTTTCATTACTTCTGATGGTTGCAAAGTAAAATGCACAAAAGGGATGTCTAGCCACCTCTTTGCGCCTAGTCTGCTAACTCCAAAAAACTCGACACTTGCAAGCAGTCCAACGCTAACCCAGTAAAAAAAAGGTATTAACCAGTCAAGTTTTCTAAGGGGAAATAGAAAGAAAAATAGAAATGATGCAAAGCCTAATAGAAAATATATCATCTGTTTATTTGCTAACATTTGGCTAGATTCTGAAATGAGAAAGTACGAAATGCCCACTATTGGTAGAATTAAGATTGGGATTAAAAAGTCAAAATGTGTTAGTATGCGTTTATCAAGCTGTATCAAATATATCCCTTATTAATATTTGTGTAATTATATCAAATGAAGGAGTGTTGTTGAAGTTTATTTACACAAAAGACTCAAGCCAAAGAGTTGATTTGGTAGTTTTAGAACTATTAAATATATCAAGAAATCAAGCTCAAAATCTAATAAAAAATGGCTTAGTTTTTGTAGATAAAAAGGTTGTGACAAAGAGTGGATTTATGGTTGAAAAAGATAGCCAAATCCACATAAAAGAGTTAAAAAAAGATAATGAAGATGAGCTAAATTTAGATTTTTCAGTTGACATTTTATATGAAGATGAATATATTTTAATCATAAATAAACCACCAAATCTAACCACCCACAAAGCGCCTAGTGTAAATGAAGCAACTTTGGTTGACTGGCTAGTAAGTAAAAATTTTAAGCTCTCATGTATTGCAGGGGAAGATAGAAGAGGGATTGTCCATAGGTTAGACAAAGAAACATCAGGCGCACTCATCATTGCAAAAGATAACTCAACCCATGAAAAACTCTCAAATAAGTTTAAAGAACAAAACATTGGAAGGTACTATTTAGCCATCATTGATTTGCCTTTAAGGCAGAGTTTAATAGTAGATAGAAAAATCGCTAGAAATATGAAAAATAGACTGAAAATGAGCATTAATTCAGAAGGAAAAGAGTCAAAAAGTGCATTCGTAAAGCTTAAAAATAGTAAAAATATGAACTATGAACTCATTGCTGCTAAGCTTTTTAGTGGCAGAACTCATCAAATAAGAGTCCATTTAAAGAGCCTTTCTAGACATATCTTAGGAGATGATTTATACGGTTTTAAGAGCCAAAAAGTTAAAATCCCAAGAGTAATGTTGCATGCTTTTGGCTTAAGTTTAACTCATCCAGTTACAGATGAGCCACTACAAATTTGTGCACCGCTTTTTGAGGATTTTAAAACAGAACTTCTTAACTATTTTGAAGGAGAGATAGATTATGAAAAGATTTCACTTCCTGATATTATCAATCTTTTTGATACTGTTTGTTTCGGGGTGTCAGCGTAGCCCTTTTACTCCGCAAGAATCTATGATAGATTCAAACTTGCCTACTGTTGATGAGATTAAAACTATTTCAGATATGACTGAAGTTGGCTTTGAATGGAGCCCGTGGCACGATGAGAGATTAAAGGGGTACTACCTTTACAGAAAAAGCGCAAATGAGGCAGAATTTTCTAGAGTTGGAGATGTTAAAGATAGATACGCATCTCATTATGTAGATGAAAAATTAACCCCACAAACAGAGTACGAATACTATTTTACAACCTATTCATATGAAGGAAGAGAGTCTCCAAGAGGGAAAATACACCAAGTAGCTACCAAAAAAAATCTAAACTCAGTTCCTTTTGTTCAAGCAATAGTCGGACTTCCAAATAGAGTAAAACTTCTTTGGAGGCCCCATCCAGTTGAAAGAGTTGGCTCTTATATTGTTGAGCGAAATGAATTAGATCAAAAAGAGTGGAAGCAAATAGCCCATGTAAAAGGGAGGCTAAATGCAGAGTTTATCGATACAGGACTAAAAGATAATCATACTTACAGATATAGAATTTTAGCTGTTACATACGATGATATAGTCTCTTACCCAAGTGAGATTGTAACTGCTACTACTAAACCACTTCCTAAAATGGTAGAAAATGTTTTAGCCACTAGAGATTTGCCAAAAAAGATTTTGCTAACATGGGATGCCTCAAATGAAGGAGATATTTCTCATTATAGAGTTTATAGAGCTCCAACTTCAGTTCTTTTTTATTCATTTTTAGCAAAAACTGATGAGAATAGTTTTGAAGACTTTGTAAATTCAAATGGAACAGATAGATACTATAAAGTAACTGCTGTTGATAAAGATGGGTTGGAGTCACTTAAACAGTCCGCCCCAATAGCAGGTGCAACCCTAGATGCTCCACTTCCCCCAGCTATGACAGAGGGCAGTTATCAAAACGGTGAAGCAGTAATCACTTGGAATCAAGTTGATGGAAGAGCGGTTAAATATAGCATTGTTAAAAAGTATGATTCACAAAGTGAAATTATTGAGCCAATCACCTCCAATAGATTTGTAGATAGAGCTTTAATGCCAGGGGTTAAATATAATTATGAGATAATCTCCATAGATGAGTTTGGACTTGCATCTAAGCCTTCTCAAAGAGTGATTATCTCAGTACCTAAAGAGTAAAGGCGTAAATGCCAAATTTACACATTGAAAATCTAACACCATTTGCCTATCCTGCCTCAATTGGAGAGGTAGGGTTTATTTGGGAAGCAAGAAATGAAAAAGAGACTCTTGTTTTAGCTAAAAATAAAGATGAAGAGTTTTTCATAAAGATAGTAAAAAAAGAGAATCATTTCCTCCTTAAAAGCGACAAAATAACAAAACCAACAGATGCCAACCTTTTAAAAGAGGCTTTAAATGAGTATAAAAAGGGCGTTAAAGGGATTGAGATTTTTAGCAACACTTCAATTAGTAAAAAAAAGAGTGAGAAAAACAGTAATCTTTTAAAAAAAATAGACTTTTTTAGTAAAATTTCTAAGGAAAAAAGGGAGATTTGGCTAGAGATTGGTTTTGGAAGTGGGAGACATCTTTTACATCAAGCTAAAGAAAATAGAGATGTTTTAATTATCGGAATTGAAATTTACAAACCTTCAATTGAGCAAGTTTTAAAAAGAGCCCATTTAGAAGGGGTTGAGAATATATATCTTATAGATTATGACGCTAGAATTTTAATGGAATTTTTAAACTCAAACAGTATTGGCAAGATATTTGTTCACTTTCCAGTACCTTGGGATAAAAAACCCCACCGAAGAGTTATCTCAAAAGAGTTTACAAATGAAGCCCTAAGAGTTTTAAAAAAGGACGGTTTTTTAGAGTTAAGAACTGATAGCGAGCTCTATTTCGACTTTGCATTAAAGACTTTTTTAGATTTTGAAAAAACTATCATAAATATAGAAAAAAACATGGATTTGCCAATTAGCAGCAAGTATGAAGATAGATGGAAAAGATTAAATAAAGATATTTATAATGTAAAAATTTTTAGTAAGAAAGTAGATGATCCCATAAAACCTCCTTCAAAACTTATATTCAGTGGAGAGTTTTTGCCAATAAATTTTGACTTAAAAAACAGGATTTTCAAAGATAAAGATTTTTTTCTAAAAGTTGAAGAAGTGTATGAGACTGAAAGTGAAAAATATCTATTAAAAGTAGCTTTTGGTTCTTTTGATATGCCTGAGCATAGATATGTAGTTATTGAAAAAAACAGTGCTTACTATTTTCCTCATCAAGTCTATTCAACTAGAGCAAACAAAGAAGCACATGAAGTTTTACAAAGTTGGTTAAAAGATGGATAATGTAATTAAAACAGTGAATTTATCGCTTGGGTATAGGGATGATAAGCCAGTGATTACGGATTGTAATTTAAAGATTAAATCTCGTGATTTTGCCTTTATAACTGGAAAAAGCGGTAGTGGAAAATCAACCATTTTAAAATCCTTATATGGTGAAATCTTGCCAAGAGCTGGCGAGATTGAAGTTTGCGGGATGGATATAAAAAACATAAGTTCTACAAGATTAAAAGCCTTAAGAAGGGTGCTAGGCATTGTTTTTCAAGATTATAGATTAATTAATGAGTGGAGTGTTGAAAAAAATGTAATGCTTCCACTTTTAATAGGCGGCTTTTCAAAAACAATCTGCGTTAAGCAAGCTCATAAACTCTTAAAACATGTAAATCTTCTTCATAAAGCTCAAAGATACCCTATGGAATTAAGCGGTGGAGAGCAGCAAAGAGTTGCCATTGCTAGGGCTCTTGCACATAATCCTGTTTTACTTTTAGCAGATGAGCCAACTGGAAACTTAGATGAGTATTCAAGTGATGTTATTTGGTCAATTTTAAAAAGTGCAAAAGAGCAACTTGGTACAACTGTTGTGGTTGTAACTCACAAAATACCAACTACTTTAGGCTTAGAATATAAGCATTTTTTCCTAGAATCGGGAGTTTTATATGAAGTCCCTTAAAAATCATTTTGCAGTAATCTTTCCACTTTTAGTTTTGCTTTTTGCCTTTCAGTTTACAAAAGGATTAGATAGCGTAGTGGTTGATTATGAAGAGAAAATCATAGATGAATATAGCATTCTTTTAGTAACTGCTAAAGATTTTAAGTATGAAGAATTGTACACCCTCTCTAGTAAAGTAAAAAATGTAGAAGAGGTTAGTCCTAAAAAAGTATTAGATAATTTAAAAAAGGATATCTCAGCTGAGAATATCTCTTTAATCCAATTAGCATTGCCTAAATTTTACTCAGTGAAATTAAGCTCTTTTCCAAGCGATAAAGAGAGGGTAAACATTGAAGAGAAGCTTTTGAAAGCAAAGGGAGTAAAAAGAGTTGAAGCTTTTTCTAAAACATACAATCAAATCTATAAACTACTAAGCGTTGCTAAAACTTTAACATACATATTTGCCTCCATCATAGGAGTTATAGCTTTGCTTTTAATGCTAAAACAGATGAGAATATGGGTGTTAGAGCATAAAGAAAGAATGGACATTATGACTCTTTTTGGAGCAGCTTTTTGGATGAAAAGCGCTGTTTTATACAGACTTGCTTTAGTAGATTCACTCTTTTCTACAATTTGTGTGGTGCTTTTCTTTTGGTTTGTCCCAAAATATAAGCTAATCCAAGAGTTTGCAGATGATATTGGCTTAATAGTTCCAACCATAGATCCACTTAAAGATGGAGTATTGCTTTTAGCTATATCAATCTTTTTTGCTCTAATATCAGTGAGTTTAGTTATGTTAAAAGTAAAAAATGAGCAGCCTTAATGAGAGTGGTTTTTACGCTTTTCATATTTTTAAATTTACTTTTTAGCTCAACTTCACAAAAAATCTCATCTAGCCAATCCTCAATTCAAAGCGCTTCACAAAAAGAGAAACAGATAACTAAAAAACTTGAAGATATAGCTAAAGATATAGCTAGGGAGCAGAAAAAACTAAATAGCCTAAAAGATGAGATAGTAAAGGTTCAAAATCAGATAAAGTCCTTACAACAAGAGACTAAAGACTCATCCAAGCGACTTGAGGAGTTAAAAGAGGAGAGTTTGAAGTTAAAAAAGACAAAACAAGAGATTGAAGAGCAGCTAATTAGAGTAATATCAGAGCATTTTTCATTTGATTTTGTGATAGATAAAAACTACATTGAAAGTAGTAGTAGCATAATAGGAGATGAGGTTTTAAAAGAGACAAGAACTTTGCTTCAAAAAGATTTCAAAGAGCTCTCAAGTGCATATAGCAAAACTGATGAAACTATAAAAAAACAAAACATAGAAATCTCTGCGCTAAATGAAAAACTCTCTGGGCTAAAAGAGAAAGAAGCGCTTTTAAATAAGCTTCAAAATGATCAAACTAAAACCATAGCTTCTTTAGATAAAGAGAATAAAAGCTATAAAAATAGACTAAATGAGATAAGCAAGCAGAAAAAGGAACTTCAAGCAACTTTAGAGAAATTAAAAATCATTAAAATAAAAGAGGATGAAAAAAGAGCTCAAGAAGCTGCCGAAGCTGAAGCTAGAAAAGCATTAGAAAAAGCACCACAACAAGCAATTGAAGAGGGAGATGTGCAAAAGGTAACTGTTAGGCAAATTGGCTCATCTTATCAAAACTCTCAAGTTAAAAAGTATGCTGGCAGTAAAACTATAGCCCCACTAGATAGTTTTGAAGTTCTTCAAAGATTTGGTAACTACATTGATCCAATTTATAATATAAAAATCTTTAATGAATCAGTCATTTTACGCTCAAAAACTACTCAAGCAACAGTAAAAAATGTCTTAGATGGAAAGGTTGTTTTTGCTAAGCAGACAAATATGCTTGATCATGTAGTGATTGTAGAAAATAGTAATGGAATACATACGATTTTTGCTCATTTAAATCAAATTGCGCCAACCATAGCAGTTGGAAAGAAGATAAAAAAAGGGTATGTTTTAGGAAGAGTTGAGAGAGATTTAACCTTTGAAGTTACACAAAAAAACTTTCATATTGACCCGCTAGAACTCATTAATTTAAAATAAAAAAGAGATTCAATAGTTTTATAAGGATTATTTAAGTACAATACGCGGATTTATTCATAAAAAAGGAGCCAAGGAATGGAGAAAAAAAGGAAAAGAGTTTTAGTTAAATTTTCTGGTGAAGCCTTGGCTGGAAATAATGGTTTTGGGATAGATACTACCATTTTAAAATTTATCGCCTCAGAGATAAAATCTATGGTTGAGCATGGAATAGAGGTTGGGATTGTAATTGGTGGTGGAAATATCATTAGAGGTGTGAGTGCGGCAAGAGATGGGATCATTAAGCGCACAAGCGGGGATTATATGGGGATGTTGGCAACTGTTATTAATAGTGTTGCTATGCAAGAAGCGCTTGAATATGTTGGAATGGATGTAAGAGTCCAAAGTGCCATTAAAATGGAAGCAATCTGCGAAACATTCATAGTAAGAAGAGCTCAAAGACACTTAGAAAAAGGTAGGATCGTAATCTTTGCAGCAGGAACTGGCAATCCATTTTTTACAACTGATACCGCTGCTACACTAAGGGCTATTGAGATTGGTTCAGATATGATTATAAAGGCTACAAAAGTAGATGGAGTTTATGACAAAGATCCCAAAAAATACCTAGATGCAAAGCTTTTAAATGAGTTAACTTATGATGAAGCATTAAGCGATAGTGTGAAAGTGATGGATGATACTTCAATAGCACTTGCAAAAGATAATAAACTGCCTATTTTGGTTTGCAATATGTTCAAAAAAGGCAATATTTTAAACATAATAGATGGCGATTATAGCGCCTGTTCAATTGTTAGATAAGGAGAATTAATGAGAACAGAAAGATTAGTAGCGCAAGCTATGGATAGATTAAATGGAGATAGATATAAGCTCTCTTTAGCTGTTGCAAAAAGAGCAGAAACTCTATCTTTAGGAGCTACCCCTTTAGTTGAAGTAGATAAGGCTAAATATAAATTTACCGACATAGCGCTAATGGAGATTGCGCAAGGGAAAATAGGGATAGATTCAATCGCTCACGAGGAAGAGTAAAAAAGAGGTTTCTTTGGAAGATTTACTTAA
>JAAYLJ010000007.1 GCA_012521935.1 Campylobacteraceae bacterium
ATCTAATTTTGTTTTTATAATTAGTGGTTCTACTCCATCTTTTACTATTTTCACCATGCTTCCATCAGCTAAAGCTCTTTTTTCTAGCCAGCTTGATGAGACATATAAAGCTCCTGCTTCATTTAATTGATGAGCCTTATTTGTAAATGGGCTAAATTGATGAACTGGATTTGCAAAATATATACTCTCGCCCTCATCCCACTTTAAAACCTTTAAACTATCTACCTCATCACTTGCTTCAACTGTTTCTACATTTAACTCATATCCATGTTTGGAAGTTCCATCATTTTCAAAATAGTAATCTAATTGATCAAACTCTATCTTTTTAAAACCCTTCTTTTCTGGCAATGTAGCAGTGTAGCTAACTGTATATTTTGCTTTAATTTCAAGCGCATTTGCAATGTCATTTAAACTATATCCGCCATATTTTAGCGCTGCGTAAGTTGGCATAACTTTTTTATCAAAACTTACAAAAGTCCCTTCTTGTTGGTTTAATGAGGGCATATCTAAATCGCCATTTCCTAAAGCAGATATTGTAAAATCACCTTTTTCATTGTAGCCTAGTACCTTTCCATCGCACTCTTTATCAAGGGTGGATATTAGCGCTACTCCTAAAGTATTTGTTTGTGGAGGAATTAGCATAACTTTTACGCCTGCATATCTTGCAATCAATCCTAAAAGTTTTGCTAAAGATGAAGCTCTTGGATGAGTATAAAGATCTTCTCCAGCTATCAAAGAGATAGTAAGTTCATCTTTTAATAAAGAGTTAACCTCATCTTCAAAGTCTTCTACTCCCATCATCTCCCAAAGTTTGTTTCCCTCAATTTCTACCTTTTTTATAACCTTATTAACTACAACTTTAGTAACTTCTTTACTCTCCCCACTCTCATCGACCACAACCTCTTTTACACTCTCTCTAACACTCTCCTCTACTTCTTTAGTGGTTGTGTATTTATATTTACTGATTTCATCTTGAATGTTTTGCGGTAACTCTTTTGCAAATTTACTAAGTACCCACCAAAGCACAGCTTCTTCTTTCCCAATGGCATGAGGAATGGTTAAAATATTTTTATGATAACCCTTTATTATTGGATCTTTTAAAGGATGAAAATATAAAGCTGATGATTTGTTTATTTTTAAAGCATTATTTAGAGCATATCCTAAGTTTGGAGCATCAGTTTTTAAAGCTGTTCCAACGCTTATCGTAAATTTACTCTCACTTATATCTTTAGCAGTTGCACTATAAAGAGTGCTACCACTTGCTTTTGCATATGAGTTTAAAAACTCTTGATACCTTCTAGCCTCTTCATTAACAAGCTTTAAGCCATATTTTTCTTTTATTTTATTTAAAATTAAAACCTCTTCATTTGTAATGAAGCTATTAAATTTTATGGTTTTTATCTCTTTAGTTTTAATGGCATTTACTATTTTATTAAAACTCTCTTCATCTTTTTTCTCTACACAGTTTTGAAAATCATATCCCCATCTAGCAGCAGGGTTTAAAGTGGCAAAATGAAACTCATTTGAAACTCTAAAAAGCTTATCTTTTGGACTTGAGATAGATCCATGTCTAAGCTCATAGTATAGTGGTGTACAGTCGCTGCTATGAGGATTTAGTGCTGGAACTCTTTTTAACTCCCAAGCGTTTGCTTTATATTGAAAATCACTTCCTACCAAAGCTCCCACAGGACATACTGCTGCGCACTCACCACACTGCGTACAGATTAAAGTATCTTCTCCATTTGGCCCAATGAGGGATTTTTGTAGCTTATTCCACATTGCATAAGCATCTTTTGGCATGCTATCTTTTAACTCTTTTTCCAAAGCGTCTCCACCTCTTGGAACTGTTTTTAAAGCAGCCTCTCCAATCTTATCTTTACAAACAGTGATACATCTTTCACAAACTATACAAAGCGATGGATCGTATTGGATTTTTCCCCATTTAGCAATTGGCCTATGCAAATCAGCTATTGAAAAGTTTTGTGAATCTACTTCAAGCTCTAAATTATAGTTTTGCAACTCGCATTCACCGCTTTGATCGCAAACTCCGCACTCAAGCGGATGATTTACATCATAAACTTGCATAATCGCTCTTCGTTCACTATCTAACTCTTCATTTTTAGAGATTACGCTCATTCCATCTTTTGCTTTTGCATTGCAAGCATAAGCTCTTTTTCCATCTACATCAATTATGCAAAGCCTACAGGCAAGCGTTGGAGAACAGCCACTTAGATAACATAGAGCTGGGATAAATATATCATTGCGTCTTGCAATGTTTAAAACATACTCTCCCTCTTGTGCCTTGCAAGGTTGTCCATCAATTGTAATAGTAATCATAAGCTATCCTACTAAAGTAATGCTCGATTTAGAGTAGCGGTAACCACTAGGTAGTTTGCCAACTGGCAAAAGAGCAATTGTACCTTTTAAGTTATTGTCAATTTTTAAAAAACGAATATATTCACCAAAACTACTTTTAACTAAAACTTTATTTCCATCTTTTGCCTTTGCAGCAATGGAAAATTGGGGTGAAGCTAAAATGAAACTCTCCTCATCTTCATTAAAAGATAAACATCCAAACACTACAGTTCCATCAAAACTCTCAAGCTCCATATCCATATCTGGCAAAGAAGTATCTATTTTTGTAGATTTTTGCTCTTTTACCCCAACAATGACATACTCAACATCAATTTGACTCTTTATAAGCTTTAACCAAAGTGCAATCTCTTTTGCATCTTTATGGCTCTCCCATTCACTACCAAAAATCCAAACTGTTTTAGAATTTATCTGTTTTTTAGCAAACTCCAAAGCTTCTTCTTCGCCCACATTGCACTCAGCGCTAATATATCCCTCATCAAGAGAGTTTAAAGCTTCTAACTTTTTACTACTAAGTTCATTAAAAGCATTTGCCAAAAGGGCTAAAACACCTCTTTCAGTCCCTGCTTCATACTTAATAAAATTTTCAAAGCCGCTATCTTCAATGGGTGCAAACAAGAGCTTATCTTGAGTACTTAAAATATCTTCATACAGTTTTTCATCATCTCTTTTTAACTGGGTACCAAAAAAAACAGTAGGTTTAGACTTAAATGAGCTTAAATCAACTCCAATTTCTAATAAATAAGAAGAGAGTTTTTTCAATTTGACCTCTTTTTTATAACCATAGTCCAATCAACTTGATTATATTTTAATGAATTCATCAACTCTTCTCCAAGCTCTAAAACTCTATTTGTAGCTTTTGTAACTGCGGAAAAATCGCCCTCTTCAAATAAAAATATGGCAACCTCATCTAGGCTCATTTTTCCCAAAATCTCCTCCATTTTTGGAAGAAAATTCTCTTTTAAATGCCTTAAATCATACCTTTGCATACTCATCCTTACCTATCTATTTCACCCAAAATAATATTTGAACTACTTAGGATTGCTACAACATCAGCTAAATATTCGCCAACCATCCACTCTTGATAAAATCCACAATGAAAAAAGCTTGGTGCTCTTACTTTTAGTCTATATGGGTATGGATCGCCTTGAGAGTTTATATAAAATCCAAGCTCTCCTTTTGGAGATTCTGTTGCTACATAAACCTCCCCTTTTGGTGGCCTCATGCCCTGGGTAACTAAAACAAAGTGTCTCATTAGTGCATAGTTTTGAGTCATTATCTGCTCTTTAGAGGGGCTTATATATTTTGGAATTTCTGCCATAATTCCTGGCTCGCTCTCTTCATAAAGTCTTACTAATTGCTTTAACATCCTAACGCTTTGTCTCATCTCTTCCATATGAAGCAAATATCTTGCATAACTATCGCCCTCTTTTGCCACTGGAACATCAAAGTTAAGCTCATCATAAAGAGCGTATGGCTCCTCTTTTCTTATATCCCAATTTTTACCAGTTGCTCTTAGGATTACCCCTGTTGCTCCCCAGTTTTGCGCCTGCTCTGTTGTTATCTTGCCAACTCCCTCAAGTCTCATTTTCCAAATTCTATTAGCAGTAAGTAGCCCTTCAAAATCATCAATCGCTTTTGGAAAATCTTCACAAAACTTTAAAAGTTGCGCTATCCACCCTTTTGGCAAATCAAGAGGAACTCCTCCAATTCTTACTGCGGAGTGGGTAAGCCTTGCCCCACAATAATCTTCCATTAAGTCTAAAATATACTCTCTATCTCTAAAAGCATATAAAAATACTGTCATCGCGCCAACATCTAGTGCGTGAGTTGCAAGCCATAAAAGGTGTGATGCTATACGGTTGATCTCTAAAAGCATTGTTCTAATAACTTCTGCTCTTCTTGGTGCTTTAATCTCTAAAAGCTTCTCAACTGCTAAGGCAAAACCATAATTATTTGATGAAGCAGCTATATAGTCCATTCTATCTGTTGTTGGCAAAAACTCATTATATATCATATTCTCAGCCATCTTTTCCATGCCTCTGTGCATATACCCAATATGAGGAATGGCTTTAGTTACCTTCTCTCCATCAAGCTCTAAAACAAGTCTTAACTGCCCATGGGCTGATGGATGCTGAGGGCCTAAATTAACTACCATTTGATTATCTTTACGCTCAAAAGCGATATTTTCAAAAAATGGTTGCAATCTATTTGGTATTTGAGTTTCCATCACTATCGCCTCTCTTTTAGGGTTTTAGAGTCATCTTTTTTAACTTTTTTGACTAATTTTACTCCACTACTTTCTTGGTACTCTTGGAGTGTTGGCTCACTGCTATAAGGTGCACCCTTTGGCACCTCTTTTCTTATGTGCGCAAAAGAGATGGTATCTTTAACATCTATCCTAGCTGGATCTCTTTGTTCTTCTCCAACTACCTCTCTATACTCTTTTCCAAAAAGCGTATCTATCTCATACCACTGCGCAGCTTCATCGCCTTCTAATGGATAGGTTTTTAAAAGTGGATACCCTTGCCAATCATCTGGCATTAAAATTCTTTTCATATATGGATGACCTGTTATCTTTACGCCAAACATATCATACATTTCTCGCTCTGCCCAGTTTGCGCTTTTATATATTGATTCAACACTTTTTATACTCTCATCTTGAGTGATGAAGCACTTAACTCTTGCTCTTTTTCTCCTTTGCATAGATAAGAGTTGATAAAATATTTCAAAACCACCTTTTTTATCTAAAAAATCAACTGCGGATAATTCACTTAAAATCTCATAACCCATGGTTTTTAATTTTTTAAGAGTTTTAAAATTATCCTTACTCTCAACCCAAATGACAAGCTGTCCTGCTTCTATATATGTATCTTTAATCTCTATACTTTTTTTTAAACTCTCAATATCTTTTAGGAAAACTTCATCACTTTCTATATTCTCTTTTTTTAAACTAGGTGAGATTGTGAATCTATCTGTATGATAGGCTTTTTTTTGTAAGTTCTTTTTATCTTCATATAGTCTCATTACACAAGCCTTTTAGGAGTCTCTTTTCGTCCAGCTTTTTCACGGCGGATCTTTTGTTGAAGCAACATAAGGGCGTATTGCAAAGTTTCTGGCCTTGGTGCACATCCTGGGAGATATATATCAACTGGTATTATCCTATCTACCCCTTGAACAGTTGAATAAGTATTGAACATTCCACCTGTATTTGCACAACTTCCCATGCTAATGACCCATTTTGGCTCTGCCATTTGATCATATATTCTTTTTGTAAATTCAGCATGTTTTTTTGTAAGAGTTCCAGCTATGATCATCACATCTGAATGTCTAGGGCTAGCTCTAAAAATGGTTCCAAATCTATCAAAATCATATCTACTAGCTCCTGCTGCCATCATTTCAATGGCGCAACAGGCTAATCCATAAGTTAAAGCCCATAGTGAATTACTTCTTCCCCATTGGACTAATTTATCTACAGTTGTAAGAGCAATGGGCAAGCCGCCACTGCTTAAATAATCTACGCTATGCTGTGCCATTGAAGCGCTCCTTTTCTCCATTCATATATAAAACCAATAGTAAGCAAAGTTAAAAAGAAAACTATGGCTACAAATCCATAAATACCAAGTAGTTTAAAATTCACCGCCCATGGAAACATAAAAATTATCTCAATATCAAATAGTATGAAAAGTAGTGCAAAAGTGTAAAATTGGACTGAAATTTTATTTGGTTGTTTGTTTGGCTCAGGCCCGCACTCATAGATGCTAAGTTTTAATTTTTCTGTATCTTTTCTAGCTAAAGCAGCGCCAACGCTCTTTGCTAAATAGACAATACCAAAAAATATAACTGTTGCTAAAAGTAACATAATAAAAACACCAAAATATGGGTGCGCAGTCTCCATATGGCTCATTATTAAATCCTTAAGTGGTAAATCAGAACTTTTTAATATACATTATAAATCTTTTAAAAAAGCTTTTATATTTTTTTCTTTTATAAAATTTTACTTTTTCTAATACTTACTGAATAAAGCCCATCATTTTGCTCTCATCAAAAGCACTTAGCGACTCTTTTTCTATGGTTTGTAAAAAATCTTCCATTGTAAATATAGGCTCATCTTTTACAGCAACTCTTAAAGCTGTATTTTTAAGTACAACTACTATTTGACCGCCACTTAGTGGGTATTTTGCTAAAGTTTCTATGTTAAAATCTTCCTCATAAAAAGCACTCTCAGGAAGTACCCTTCTCCATAAATCTAATCTTTGTTTAAAATCTGGCTTTTCAAAAGCTATTTTATACTCAAACCTTCTTGAAAAAGCTGGATCAAAACTCTCTAAAAAGTTTGTTGTTGCTATTAAAATCCCTTCAAATTTCTCAATTTGCTCTAAAAAGATATTTTGCATTTGGTTGTGCATTTTATCTGCGCTGCTTGAACTCATGCTTACTCTTGAGCTTAAAAATTGATCAGCTTCATTTAGTAGTAGTATTGGCTCACTCTTTGTTTTAATACATATATCTTTATATGTATCAAAGATTTTTCTTACATTTTGCTCACTCTCGCCCACATATTTTGACAAAATTTTTGAACAATCAAAGCTTAAAACCCTTTTTTTAAGAGATTTTGCAAGAGAGACCGCAGTCATGGTTTTCCCAGTTCCTGGAGGTCCATAAAGAATTATCTTTGCATCAATTCCTCGCCTGCTTTTTTTAATTCCCCACTCTTTTAATCTTGCGATGACATTTTTATCAACTTGTTTTAAAAGATTTTCCATAATTTCTTTAGTCTTAGGGTGCATTACTACATCATCTAATGAAGTCTTTGGCTCAATTAATTCAAATATCTCTTGCTCTTCAACTAAAGTATCAATTTTTATTTTTTTACTCTTTTTTTGCGGATGCATAATCTTTTGCAAAATATCTTCTTGCACATA
>JAAYLJ010000062.1 GCA_012521935.1 Campylobacteraceae bacterium
CGGTTTGGTATCTTAATTTAAGCCCCATTAGTAAAACAGAGAGTTCTGAGAGTGGTTGCCTCCATTGGTGGGCAATGTTTGAAACCATTTCACCAAGAGCAATAAACCTTGATTTATGAATAAGAAGTTGCTCTTTTTCTTTATTTTTCACTGCTTCTTCATGCACTCTTCTTTCTAAAGTTTGATTAAACTCTTTTAATTCGTCGGTTTGCTCTTGAACTTTTTGCCTGTATCTATTAAAAAATCCCTCAATTTGCTTTCCTAAAACTATTGCTAAAGAGTTAGCTATTAGTGAGAAAAATAGAAAAATGAGTATTGTGGAGATAATATCAATCCTAACATCTTTAATTAAAGCATCTTTTTTTTGAGCTAAAAGAGTGTCAATATCATCTAAATATGCCCCAGCAGCGATAATCCACCCCCATGGTTCATATATTTTAAAATATGTAATCTTAGGATTTAACTCTTTAGCACCTGGTTTTTTATAAAGATATGAAACAAAAGCGTCCCCACTTTCTCTAATCCCCTCAAGCGCAACCTTTCTAAAAGCAACTCCAGCAGCATCTGTATAGCTATCAGAGATAAATCTACCAACTAAATCTGGTCTATTTGGATTAACTATCATCGTTGCAAACTCTTCACCACCTCGTAAATTATAGACTTGATATGCAAATATATAGTTATCTTTTGGAGTTCCAAATCTAATTGTAGGCATCCATGCTAAAATCTGTTTTTGTAGATTGGCTAAATCATCTTTTGACTCTATATTGTGATGCTCTTTTCTAAAATCTATATAGTCAATTACCGCGTCAACCTCTCTTTTAACCTGCTCTTTTCTTAGTTCAACTAATCTATATTTAGTATCTTTTATCTCTAAATCCATAGTTTTATATTGATTTGAAATAAAAAAATAGCCTGTAAAAACCATTAAAAGCGTAATGATGAAAAATGAGGTTAAGATGATAGTATTTGAAATATTATCTTCAGAAATAAGTCTCATTTTGCCTCTTTAGTAAATCTCATTTTGTTATAATACTCTAATTAAAAGGAGTTTAGATGGATAAGCAGCTTTTAAGTGAATTAGCAACCTCTTCTGTTTTGTATGTTGAAGATGAACCAAGTTTACAAAAACAGATGAGTGAAATGCTAGATATTATTTTCTCCAAAGTCTATCTAGCAAGCAATGGGGAAGAAGCACTTGAAAAACAGGCTCTTTTTAGGCCAGAGCTTATCATTACAGATTTAGAAATGCCCAAAATGGATGGGCTTAATTTCGTAAAAAAACTAAGATCTTTTGGAGATAATACACCAGTTATTATCCTCTCAGCGCATACTAAAACAGATTATTTGCTTGAAGCAGTTGAGCTTGCATTAGTAAGATACATTGTAAAGCCTTTAACAGAGAAAAAACTAACCCAAGCTTTGGAAAAATTTATAACCATTAGGCAAAAACCAAATCACAAAAGAGTTGCCCCGGGGTGGTTTGTAAATTTTTCTACAAATAAAATCCACTCCCCAAAAGCTGTTTTTGATCTAACTAAAAAAGAGAGCGCAATGCTAGAACTCCTACTTTCTAAAGGCATAATCTGCTCTTATAGCGAAATAGAAGAGCATGTTTGGCAAGATGAGAGTATGAGTTTAAATGCACTAAGGCTACTTATGAAAAACTTAAGAAAAAAACTCCCAGAAGGAACTTTAAAAAATATTCAAGGTGTAGGATATAGCTTATAAGGTGTTCCTTTTTGTAACTAAAGAGTGAAAAACCTAGTTTTTAGTGTCACCAAACCTCCCAAGACATAACTTATACATACCTACTGCATATAATAAAATCATTGCGAGAGCAAAACTGCTTAAGCATTTAAATTCATACAAGGAGCTTAAATGAAGAAGTTCGTAAAGATGTTTACAGTCGCTGCTTTATTTGCGTCATGGTCATTTGCAGCAGACTATACAATTAAACTATCACATGTGGTAAGTGATGTTACGCCAAA
>JAAYLJ010000063.1 GCA_012521935.1 Campylobacteraceae bacterium
GGTGGATGTCATAAGTTCGAGTCTTATAGCGACCACCACTTTTTTGGTGCGGTGGTAGTTTAGTTGGTTAGAATACCGGCCTGTCACGCCGGGGGTCGCGGGTTCAAGTCCCGTCCACCGCGCCATTAAATTCTCTTGCCTCTTTGAGTAATACCTTCACTTTCATAAAGATCAATCTCTTTTGTAAAATCTGGATTTTTCTTTTTAAGCTCACTATTCATAAATGCAACAAGTTTTGCATCTGCTTTTTTATGACTTGCTAATAAAAGCACAAAGTTTAGATAAACTTTTATCTCTTTAGTTACTTTGCCTTTAACTTTGGGAGGAAATGGAAACTCATTTGCAACTTTAATGACTGCTTTTGCTAAATCATCTTGTGAGCTATTTCGATCTGCTACTATGTCAACCATATCTTTAATGGTTATGATTTTTTTATCTTTTTTATAGATTCTATCTGGAGATGAAACTGTTTTGTCTTTTTTAATGCTATTAAAAACATAAATTATTATAAAAATAATAATAATACTTAATAGAAATATTAAGATAGTTATTAAATGTTTCTCTTCCACTTTTACCTCTTATTTTGAAGTGGTAAAATTATACCTAAAAAGCCTAAATGATAGGCTTTTTAGATGAGTATCTGTTTAGCGCCTCTTTGTCTAAAATAAGCAAGTATAGATAAAACAACCATACCAATCAAAATTCCTGGTACGAAAGTTGGGATTGGTACAGGATCTCCCTGGGCGTATGAGTGCATACCTGAGAGGTAAAAATTTACGCCAAAGTATGTCATGATGATAACCCAATACGCAAACATAGAAGCGACTGCAAAAGCATAAGCAGTTTGAAGTTTTGGAATAAATCTAAAGTGAACTATGATGGAGTAAACTAAAACTGAAACTAAAGTCCAAGTCTCTTTAGCATCCCATCCCCAGTATCTTCCCCATGACTCATTAGCCCAAACTCCACCTAAAAAATTGCCCACAATTAACAAGCTAAGCCCAAGAATCATGGCCATTTCATTAATCTTAGTAGCCTCTTTAATGTTTGCTTCCATCTCTAGCGAATGATAGGTATTTGATTTTGGATTTTTTAATATTAAAAGAATGAGAGTAAAAATACCAAGCAAAGAACATAAGCCCAAAAAGCCATAACTAGCGGTAATTACTGAAACATGTATGGTTAGCCAGTGCGATTTTAAAACTGGAACTAAAGTAGTAATTTGTGGATCCATCCAGCTTAAATGAGCTACAAAAAGTGTAATTCCAGCTAATATTGCTGTAAGTGAGAGTGAAATTGGAGATCTTTTTGAAAAGATGATCCCTGATAGTGCTAATGCCCAAGCTATATAAACCATCGATTCATAACTATCGCTCCAAGGGGCGTGCATGGCTATATACCATCTTAACCCAAGTCCAATTGTATGAGCGATAAAAGCAAAAATATTTACAAAATAGACTATTTTCATTATCCAGTTAAGATTTAATCTTGGAAGTGCTAATTTTATAAAAATTGCAAATAAAAGGGCAAATCCAGCTAAAAGATAGACTGGGGTAAGTTTAGTAAAAATAGAAAACTCATTAAAGGCTATTTCCATATCTACACGACTATTTTGTGGAACGACGCTAGAGCCATATTGTTGCTGATAAGATTTTATCTTATCAGCAGCTTTATTAGCCCTCTGCCAATCCCCGTTCTCCATTCCATAAGCAATAGAATCAAAATAATCAAGCAAAACCCCTCTAACCTCTTTGCTCTCTTCTATTGGAAATTGAGTTAAAGAGACTTTTGGGCTATACCAAGTATTTTCACTATCATTTATTTTTGGAATCATTCTAAATATTTCGCCAGTATATACAAGATAGCAAACATTTAACCTCTCATCTACTTTTAAAACATCTTTATCAAAAAGGTTTCTTTGTGCTGGTTTTTTTCTATTTGCAATCTCAGCATACTTTGCTAATTTATAGCTATTATCTTTATCGAAAAAGTCATTAAATGAAGCGTGTGTCGCGTTTTTCTTAACACCTATAATGTTTTTTAACTCTTCATGATGGATTTTAATTATGGGTTGCACTTGCCAATGAGGAGGGGAAGCCATCATTCCTAATAAAATTTGATTTGGGTGCAATCCATGATAACTGCTTCCTCTATAAACCTTATTTAAAACATCATGCGAGATGGTATCTATTGGCTTAATCCTTCCATCTGCACTTTGAACTAATATCTTTCCAAAATGATTTGCATGATCTTTATCAAACTTTTTAAGTAGTTCAATTTTTGAAAGATACTCTTCATCTGCCTTGAGTGCTTGAGGAGAAAAAGCAAAAAGTAAGGCAAAAAGTAAGGCGCTTACCCCATTTCGTAAATCTCTTCTTATCATATCTTGATTTGCGCTACGAGCTAGCTTTTGAAATCTACTATTTGGGTTTAAAATGTTTAAAAATAGCCCTAAAGCTAAGAGAAAATACCCTAAATAAGTTGGCCATTTGCCTGGATCTTGATTGACTGAGAGTATAGTTCCAAGTTCGTCTTTATCATATGAGGATTGAAAAAATCTAAAGCCTTTATAGTCTAAAACATTGTTCATATAGATCCTATAAGGTAACTCTACGCCATTTTCCTTATCAACTACCTTTACCTCACTTGCGTAAGAAGATGGCGACATTGAACCTGGGTATCTTTCTAGTTGAAACTCTATTAATTCTATCGCAAATGGAAGTGTATAAGTTTTTGAACCCCACTCTAAATGAAAAGTTTTTCCGCCAACAGAAGCAAGGCTAGGATACCCTTTTTCACCTCTTCCATGTCCATATAAAATCACCTCTTTCTCTTCATTTTTATAGCTTAACTTAGCAATGAGAGCTGATGGCCTAAAGGCAAACTCTTCTTTAGCAGTTACAACTCTCTCTTTTCCTTTAAGAAGTAATTTTTTTGGTGCAAAACTAACATCTTTATGAATGTAGAGTCTATCTTTTTCAAATAGTTCATTAGAAGAAAAAACTCCTTTTGTATTATCACTCATTTTAAACCAATTTATCTCTTGGCTTGGTCTTATATAAAAACTACCATCCTTTTCATATATATAAATTCTTGGTTTTATGGCATCAAACTCTTCATCTACTCTTTTACTAAAAACTAAAATCAAATCAGGAGTTTCAAAAGTCTCTCCTGGTCTCATATAAATCTCTTTTGGTTGATTTTTATAGGTAATATTTAAGCTTATGATAGTCTCTCCATTTGGATCTTCCTCAAGAGTTGTTGTAGCATTTGGCACTAAATCAACAAACTTTAAAGAAGCTATCTCATCATCAACTTTCATCTTTAAGTGAAAATTATTTACACCAGCAAAATTTAAATTTGAAAAAAGTTTCTCTTTAGAAGCTGTAATATTTTTACTGTCATTAAAAACTTTCATTTGAACATAAGGATCTAATGAGATGATTTTGCTCTCAGAACTACCCTCTCTTATATGCAAAATACCCTCAAACCCATAGTATCTAGTAAGCCCAGCTCCGATTAATATAAATAGAAAACTTAAGTGAAATATAAAGGAGGGAATTTTCTCTTTTTTATAAAGTTTGTATGTAAAAATAATATATATTAAAGATACTCCAAGCCAAACTTGAAGTAGCGCAAACCACCAAGAAGCATAGACTAAAGCCCAAGAACTCTCTGTCCCAAAATCATTCTCAACAAATGTTGCTACACCTGAAGCAGTTGCAAATAGCAACATTAAAACTACCATTGCTGGCATTCCTAACAAAATCTTGGCGATTTTTTTCATCCCTGTCCTTCATTTTAAAAAAATAACAAACGATATGGTATCTAAGATAAGTTAACATTGATTAAATTTATTTTACCCGCCAAGATATTTTTTTCGCACATCATCATTATCAATTAACTCTGAAGCATTTGATTCTAATGTGATTTTGCCATTTTCCAAAACATAAGCATAATCCGACACTCTAAGGGCTGCATAAGCATTTTGTTCTACCAATAAAATAGTAATGCCCTCCTCTTTTAACCTAACTATTGTCTCAAACACTTCAGCTGTAATCTTTGGAGCAAGTCCTAAACTTGGCTCATCTAACATTAAAAGTTTTGGCTCTCCCATTAATGCTCTAGAAATTGCAAGCATCTGCTGCTCACCCCCACTTAGCGTTCCTGCTAATTGATTTCTTTTCTCTTTTATGCGAGGAAAAATCTCATACATAGTATCTTTTAAATGCTCATAATTTTCACTATTGTTAAATCCACCCATTTTTAAATTCTCTTCAACAGTTAAGTTTACAAAAACTCTTCTACCTTCTGGAACTAGGGCTAAACCTTGTTTAACAAGAGTGTGAGTTTTATGCCTAACTGTATCAAATCCTGCAAAAATAATCTCACCTTTTCTTCTTACTCTATTTAAAAGTGCATTTAGTGTTGAAGTTTTTCCTGCTCCATTAGAGCCTATTAAAGATGTAATTTTTCCCTCATCTACTTTAAAATCAATACCCTTAACTGCCTCAATTAAGCCATAATATACATGCAAATCTCTAACTTCAATCATGTTTAAAATCCCCTAAATATGCACTTATAACCTCTTTATTTTGAATCGCTTCGCTTGGCGCTCCTTCAAAAATGGTTTTACCATAATCTAAAACTAAAACCTCTTCACAAAGCCTATTAACAAACTTCATATCATGTTCAATTAAAAGGATAGTTAATCCAAAATCTTCTCTTGCTTTGAAGATTATTTTAGCTAGCTCTTCAGTTTCTACTGGGTTCATCCCAGCAGCTGGCTCATCTAAAAGTAACATTTTAGGTTTTGTTGCAAGTGCTCTTGCTATCTCAACTTTTCGCTGCTGTCCATAACTAAGATCTGTTGCTTTAGTATCTGCAAAGTTTAAAATATCTAAATATTCAAGTATCTCATAAGCTCTTTTTTTAATTCTTTTCTCTTCAAAAAAGAATCTAGGCAACCTAGTCACTGCTTCAAGAAAAGTGTATTTAGCTTGAAAATCAAATCCTATTAAAACATTATCTAAAACACTCATACTATTAAAAAGTCTAATATTTTGAAAAGTTCTAGCTATCCCTTCTCGTACAATTAAATGAGGCTTTACGCCCACAAGTTCTTTTTCATTAAATTTTATACTTCCACTTGTGGCTATATAATTTCCTGTAATCATATTAAAAATTGTAGTTTTTCCTGCTCCATTTGGGCCAATGAGTCCAAATATTGTCCCTTTTTTTATCCCAAATG
Source organism: Campylobacteraceae bacterium (assembly GCA_012521935.1). GTDB lineage: Bacteria > Campylobacterota > Campylobacteria > Campylobacterales > Campylobacteraceae > JAAYLJ01. The sequence continues at coordinate 5,252 of JAAYLJ010000063.1, forward strand.
AGATGCTATTTACAGCTACCACTCCCCCAAAGCGCATGGTTAATTCATCTATATTTAATATCACTTTTTTTCCTTGGGTTTTTTAGTTTTAAAGTAATCAAATAACTCTTTTTTACCCATTATTCCCTCTCTTGCAAAGAGCATTACTAAAATTAATATTATAGAAAATACAACCATTCTCATACCAGGAAGCGCTGGGGATGTCCATCCAAAAAGATTCATCGGCTCATCCAAAAATCTAAGCCACTCAGCTCCACCAATGACTAAAATAGTACCTATGATAGCCCCAGTTGTACTTCCAAGCCCACCTAAAACTATTATGATTAAGAGTTGGAAGGTTAAAAAGAAGGTAAATTGATCTGGAGATACACTTGTAAGAAGACAAGCTAGCAACCCTCCACCAACGCCTTCCATGAAGGCACTTGTTGAAAATGCTATTGTTTTAATTTTAAAAGTGTTAACTCCCATGGCTATTGCAGTATCTTCATCATCTCTTACTGCTTTCATGGCTCTGCCATATTTTGAGTATATAATGTTTAAAATAACCGTAACAGCAACCATTGCCAACCCGCCACTCCAGTATAAGTTGGTGTGATCTGGAATATCATTTAACCCAAGTGAGCCATTTGTAATTTGTGGATTATTTATCGCTAAAATTCTAATTATAAATCCAAAACCTAAAGTTACAATGGCTAGATAATCCCCTCTTACTCTAAAAACTGGAAATGAGAGTAGCATTGCTGCAAAGGTAGCAGCCGCTCCTCCAGCTAATAGTGCAATGATAAAGCTTTTTGTGTGCATTAGTAAAACAATGGAGCTTGGATCTTCTAAGTAGTATTGATACTCTAAAGCATCACTATCAAGCAAGAATAGAGTTGCTACATAAGCACCAATGGCTACAAAACCATTTGGCTCAAGTGATAGTTGGCCTGTTATTCCATTTATTAGGTTGTAACTAACAGCTAGGATTATAAAAATTGCAATATTATTAAGCACTCTAATGGAGTAATCATCAAGAGTAGTTTGTGCAAACCAAAGAAACCATATGGTAAGGGCGTAAAAAAGTAGTTGGACTCCCTTTCTTCCAGCAAAACCCTTTATCATCTTTTAAAACCTTGTCTTTTCAAAATCATATCCTAATATTCCAGTTGGTTTAAATAGTAAAACTAATATTAAAAATATAAAAGCAAAAGCATCTTTATATCCGCCAAGCTCAGGGAAAAAAGCTATTACGACAACTTCTGTAAAGCCTATTATAAATCCACCTAAAACCGCTCCAGTAACACTTCCAATCCCCCCTACAACAGCTGCGGCAAAAGCTTTTAATCCAACCATTACTCCCATCATAGGCTCAACTGCAGGATAATTTATGGCCCAAAAGATTCCACCAACAGCAGCAAGTGCAGAACCTAGGGCAAATACGATGGAAAAAATTAGATTTGCATCTATCCCCATAAGTTCAACAGTTTGAGAGTCAAACGCTAAAGCTCTAATGGCAACTCCATATTTTGTTCTATAAAGAATGAGTAAGATTACACCAAGTAAAATCGAAGTTACAATTGGCACAATAAAAGCTGCGGTTGTGAAAGTTAAACTTGCTACCTTAATGATTTGTTCTGCAAAATCTGGTACAGGAAAAGCTTTAGGAACTCCTCCAAAAAGAACATTGAAGCTATTTTCTAAAAAGAAACTAACACCAATGGCAGTTATTAGCAGTGAAATTCTAGGTGCTTTTCTAAGAGGCTTGTATGCAACCTTATCTATGAGTATTCCAAGAAAAGCAGAGCCAAAAATGGCAAGTAAAGCTGCTGCAAAAAAAGGAAGTTCTAAAACTGAAATTCCAAAAAAGCCTAAAAATGCCCCAACCATTAAAATATCGCCATGAGCAAAGTTGATAAGCCTAAGAACCCCGTACACCATCGTATATCCAATAGCTACTAGCGCGTACATGCTTCCTAAACTTATTCCATTTATCATCTGCTGTAGCAAAGTTACATAATCCATCTATACTCCAAAATATAAAAAAGATATTTTAAAGGCTTTGCCCTCAAAATATCTTAAAAATTCTAAGCCTCAAATGAGGCCTAGAATTATGGATTTACAGTCGCTTTATAGACTGGTTTTCCATCTTTAATCTCTTTAATAACAGCAGATCTAATAGCGTCACCCTTCTCATTTAGGTTAAGAACGCCACTTACTCCTTCAAAGTTTCTTGTAGCTTTAATCTCTTTATTCACGCATACGCTATCAGTTGGATCTTCACATCTATTCATTGCATCAACTAATAAAAAGTAAGTATCAGCTCCAAGAGCAGTAAATGAAGCTATATCACTTTTACCTGTTGATTTTTTATACTCATTTATAAACTCTTTAGATTTTTCTGTTGGAGGAAACTCTGGATCAAAAAAGTCTGTAAACATATATCCCTCAACTGCACTTCCGCCTAATTCAACAAATGTTGGTGTTGATACACCATCACCTGAAAACATTGGAACATCAAGTCCTGCTTGTTTTGCTTGTCTTGCAAACATTGAAGCTTCAGGATGATAGACTGGCAAAAAGATAAAATCAGGATTTGCACTTTTTATTTGTGAAACAGCTGCTTTATAATCTTTATCCCCAGAACTTACAGTAATTTTTTTAACGATTTTCCCACCATTTGCTTTAAAAGTTTGCTCAAAAGCTTTTGCTAGTCCAATTGAGTAAACTTGAGCTTGGTCAATTACTAAAGAGGCATTTTTTAAACCAAGATCATTAAATGCGTAGTTTGCAACAACTTCACCTTGAAAAGAGTCCATAAAGCAAACTCTATTTGCAAACTCTTTTTTAGTGGTTAATTGATCATTTGTTGCTGCTGGAGCAACAACTGGGATTTTACTCTTTTCGGCAATGGAAATTACCTGAGCTGTATTTGTGCTAGTTAGTGCTCCTAAAATACCAATAACTCCCTCAGAGTTAATAAGTCTTGAGGTTGCAGTAGAAGTCTCTACCTTATCTCCTTTATTATCAACCAAGATTACCTTAATGGTATCTCCATTTTTTAAAGTTGGCTGCATCTCATTTGCCAACTTAACACCTTCATACGCAGTTTGGCCATAGGAAGCTATCGCCCCACTCATTGGCATAACTGCACCAATTTTTATCTCCTTAGCTACTGCTAAAGATGAGAGAAGGGCAATAGAAACTGCCAATGAACTTGCTTTTTTCATAACTACTCCTTATAAAATGTCTTTTTAGTTTACATGAGGTTTGCTTTAATTTTCTCAAAATGATTTTAAAGTGGACATTATGCCAAAAATAGACACAAAGAGAAAGCCTCTTTGTGTCAAAGTTTACATATCAAACATTAAGCTAGGTAGCCATAAAGAAATGATAGGCACATATGTGATTATAATTAATCCTACCAAAATGACAAGACTCCAAGGTATTACTGAAATTACTATATCTTTTAGTGAAAGTCCTGTAATTCCACTTGCGACAAATAAGTTAAGCCCAACAGGAGGCGTAATCATACCAAGCTCCATATTCACAACCATTACAACACCAAAATGAATTGGATCAATTCCAAGGGCAGTTGCTATTGGAAGCAAAAGTGGAACAGTAATCATAACAACTGAACTTGGTTCCATAAATTGCCCCATAATAAATAGTAAAACGTTTACTATCATTAGGAACATAATAGGTCCAACATTAGCATCAAGTATCATTTCAGTGATATATCTAGGAATTGACTCATCTGTTAAAAAGTGAGAAAAAATCATAGCATTTGCAATGATAAAGAAAACCATCGAGGTTGTTAAAGCTGAATCAAGCAATATTTTGTACATATCTTTTAATTTCAAATCTTTATAGATAAAATATGAAACTATAAAAGCATATACCGCACTTGCTGCTCCTGCTTCAGTTGGAGTAAAAATACCTCCATAAATTCCACCAATTACTAAAACAATTAGCATTAAAGCCCAAAAAGCATCTTTAAATCTTATCCATCTCTCTTTAAATGAAGCTGGTTTTGTAGCTTTAAATCCTAATCTTCTTGCTCCAATATAAGCTGCAAACATTAGCATTAGTCCAATCATAATCCCAGGAACCACACCAGCCATAAATAGCTTTCCAATGGACTCTTCAGCTGTAACACCATATACGATGAAAACAATTGAAGGTGGGATTAAAATCCCTAAAGATCCAGAAGTTGCAATAGTACCAATGGCGTACTCTTTAGGATATCCTGCTTCCTTAATGGCTCCATACATTACTGAACCAATTGCAACAACAGTTGCAGGAGAGCTCCCACTAACCGCAGCAAAGATCACACAAGCAAAAACAGCGGCAATTGGAAGTCCGCCAGGAAGATGCCCTACAATTGATTTAGCAAACTCAATAATCCTTCCAGAAGCACTGCCTCTTGAAAGAAAAGCTCCAGCTAAAACAAACATTGGGATAGCCATTAGTGAGTATTTATTTAAACCATCAAATACATGAGAAGTAACGCCAAGCAGATCAAAATCGGTAAAAATAAGTGCTGTAAGCATTGTACTAGCGCCCAAAGAGACGGCAACTGGCACACCAATTAACATAAGCCCAAAAAGTAGTCCAAACAGTGAAGCTATCATCATAGGCTTATCCTTTTTCCACAGAGTCTCTTATGAGCTCTGCCTCACTTTTTCCAAGCACCTCATCTGCATGGGTGATTGCTACTTCATAAATCTTTTCACCAACACGGTATGTTGCTCCAGCAAAAGCTAATGGAAGCATTAAGTGTGGTATCCACATAGGAATATTCAAATCAATACTCATTTCACCAAAATCCATAAGAAGTACTACTAACTCATACCCAAAGTAAGCACTAACTCCTAAATATATAAAAGATATTGTATGAGCTAAAATTAACATTGCCTTACCTAAATATGAAGGCAATAGGTTTAAAAGTATAGTTACAGAGATATGAATCCCTTTTTTAAAACCATAAGCAGCACCAAATAAAGCTGAAGCCATGAAAAAGTAGTTAGTTAACTCACCTGCCCATGTTAAGCTAGCATTAAAGCCGTAGCGTAAAACTACATTGACAAAAGCAAGTAGTACCCCAAGGGCGATTCCTGCTACGGCTATATTTTTATTAAGTGCGGCAATTCCATAATCTAAAATAGAGAAGAATTTACGCATTATTGCCTCTTTTTTTGCTATTTTTGTACTTCAATAGCTTTTTTGATTAAATCCTCACCAATAGTTTTATAAAACTTAGGATAGACTCCTTCCATAGCCTTTTTCCAAGCAGCAATATGCTCATCATTCATCTCATAAATTGTGAAATCTTTAGCTTTTGCTTCATAATCTTTCATTTGAGCTAAAAGTTGTGCTTCATCTTCTGCTGCTGCATCTCTTTCATAAGCTGTTGCTTCACTCATAGCTTGAAGAACAAGAGGTTTTAAATCATTTGGAAACTTACTCCAAAATCTCTCGCTCATAATTACTAGGTAACCTAAATATCCATGGTTTGAAAGAGTTAAACTTGTTTGAACTTCATTAAACTTTTTTGTAGCAAAGTTTGATAGTGGATTTTCTGCCGCGTCAACAACACCTTGTTGTAAAGCTGAGTAAACCTCACTAAATGGAAGAACTTGTGGGTTTCCACCTACTGCTTTTGTCTGCTCTTCAAGAACTTTTGAGCTCATAATTCTAAATTTTTGCCCACTTGCATCTTCTGGAAAAAGAATAGGTTTTTTACTACTAGAGAAGTGCTTAAATCCAGCATCCCAATAATCTAGCGCAACAAAACCTTTTGCTGTAACCTTATCTTTTAAGATTTGGCCAACCTCTCCATCCATAACCGCATGCACACCATCAGGCCCATCAAACAAAAATGGAAGATCAAAAAGCTGCATTTCTGGAACTAAGCTAGTAAATTTTGAAAAACTTGGGATTGCAATATGAACATTACCAAGCTTTAAAGCTTTCATAACAGAGTCATCATCATGTAGCTGCGCATTAGAAAAAACTACAACTTCAACCTTGCCATTTGTTAACTCAGCAACTCTTTTTGCAAAAAACAAAGCGGCCTTGCCTTTTGGCGTAACATCACTTACCACATGTGATAGTTTAATTGTATAGTCTGCTGCAAATGACCATGACGCAAATAAAGCAGCGACTGTAAACATCTTTACGAACTTCTTCATTTAAGCTCCTTGTATGA
>JAAYLJ010000001.1 GCA_012521935.1 Campylobacteraceae bacterium
GCGACTCTTTTTTAATCTGTTCATACTCTTTTGTATAAAAAGAGAAAGTATTGAAATAGTTATATGATTTTAAGGCTAGCGAATCTCTCTCTGGATCTACATAGCTAATTGGATTTGCAAAATAATCACCAACTAAACCAAACATATCTCTAATGTTTGAGGGCCCTAAAAGCGGCAGTACTATGTGAAATCCACTTCCAACTCCATAGCGTCCAAGAGTTTGCCCAAAGTCTTCATCTTTTCTTTTAATATCATACTTAGTTTTAGCTATGTCATTCCATCCAACAATGCCCAAAGTGGTGTTTAAAAGAAATCTTCTAAGTTCATTTAATGCGTCATCTCCTTTGCCTTGAAGTGCGCTATTTATGAACCTAATAGGAAATAAAATATTATCAAAAACATTGTGAATCCCGCTTCTAATCTCTCTAGGCACAATCACGCCATAGCCTTTAGCTAAAGGTAAAATCCCATAAGTAAAAACCTTATCATTAAATGAAGTCATGAATCTATTGTAGCCTTCTAATGGATCATAAACTTGTTCTTCTTGGGTAAATTCAAACTCAAAATCATCAGCACTAACAGTTAAACTAAGAGAAAAAATCAAAAAAAAGGAGATTAAAAGCGTGCGCAAGAGGTTCCTTTGTGTGGGTAATAATAATAATTAAAACAAGAAGTATATCTATTTTAACTTTAATATCAAAAAAATGACTTTATGCTTTTAATACTCTACAAATTTCAAGCATGGTAATATATGGAATTAATTTAAAATGGGATGGATATGTATAGTAAATTAGTAGGGCTTTTTGCAAATGATATTGCGATGGATCTTGGCACTTCAAACATAGTAATATGCACCAAAAAAGATGGTTTGCTTCTAAGCGAGCCAGCAGTTGTGGCTTTTAAGAAAAATAATATCGATAGAAAAGGCGTTGTTGCAGTAGGAAAAGAGGCACAACTCATGGTTGGAAAAACCCCTAAAAACATAACTACCATTAGGCCAATGAGAGACGGAGTTATCGCTGATTTTAAAGCTACTGAGATAATGATTAGGTTTTTGATAGAAAAAGTTTATGAAAAGAGTCGTTTTGCAAAGCCTAGGATCATTGTTTGTTTGCCCCAAGAAGTTACACAAGTAGAAAGAAATGCTGTAAAAGATGCGGTTTTAAAAGCTGGAGCTAGAGAGGTTTTTCTAGTAGCAGAGCCAATGGCAGCAGCGATTGGAGCGGGGATTGATGTTTTAAGACCTACTGGGCATATGGTAGTTGATATTGGGGCTGGGACTTCTGAGGTGGGAGTGACTTCTTTGGGAGGACTTGTTTTATGTCAAGCAAGCAGAGTTGCTGGAAATAGGATAGATAAAGCCATTTTAGATTTTTTAAGGCAAGAGTACAACCTTCACATAGGAGTTAGAGCAGCTGAGAGCATAAAGATGGAGATAGGCTCTGCGGTTAAGCTAGATGAGCCTTTAGTTGCGCCTGTAAAAGGTAGAGATAATTTTGGTTTTTTAACAAAGTTAGAGATGGATAGCGAGAAAATTAGAAAAGCCATAAAAGAGCCACTAAATCAGATAGCTTTTACCGTTAGAAATGTCATTGAAGTAATACCAGCTGATCTTGCAGGAGACATCGTAGATAATGGCATAGTTTTAACTGGCGGTGGAGGGCTCATTAGAGGGTTGGATAAATTTTTAAGTGATGTTTTGGAGTTGCCAGTATTTGTAGCGGATGAGCCACTTTTAGCAGTTTCTAGAGGACTTACTAAACTACTTCAAGATGAAAAACTATTGCAGCAAGTTTATGGAAGAGATAAGAGTCATATCCTTCCAAAACATATAAAACTTTAAGGAGTTATGGTGAAAAAGATTTTAATTTTGACTCTATGCTTGATTACTTTTGGTTTTAGCGCAACTTATGAAGAGGGAATGAGGGCGTATAAAGAGAATGATTTCCAAAAAGCGATAGAGATTTTTGAAAGCTTAGCAAAAGATGATGACACAAAAGCACTCTTTGCCCTAGGACTCATACACCAAAACGGAAAAGGAGTAAAAAAAGATGGTGAGCAGGCCGTGAAATGGTACAAAAAAGCTGCACTTTTGGGCGACACTCCGTCTATGTTTAATATAGGGATCATTTACTACAACGGCTTTGGTGTTAGACAAGATTATTTAGAAGCTTTTAGATGGATAGAGCTTGCTGCTAAAAATGAAGATGCTGCTGCGCAGTTTAATCTTGGGCTTATGTACAAAAATGGAATAGGAACTGAAAAAGATATAGAAAAAGCCAAAGAGTGGTTTCAAAAAGCACTAGATAATGGAAATATGGCTGCAAAAGAAGCCTTAAGCGAACTTGATTAAAACAAGGAAAAGTGAGCTTAAAAAAGAGTTTACAGATCCTAAGAACTGTCGAAAGATTTGATAATTTAATTGGTGTTAGCACTTCAGCAAGTGTGCAAAATATAACAAAGGAAATATATTGTATAGGGAGAGAGAAATTATTGTATTTAGACATAAATTTGATAGTTCTTTCCATATTGCTTATTATAAAAATACATTCATTTATGGAATAAATTAAACAGTTTAATGACATAGGAATGTTTTTGGCTCTGTTGAAAAAAGTTATTTTGAAACTATAAAACTATCTTTTGAATATGTAGCAAAATTTCAAAATGAATTAAAACCTATAGATGATAAAATCATTATGAACAAATTAAAGCACTTGAAAATTTAAGAGATGTATTTTTTTAGACTTTTGAATAGGGAAGTGAAGGTGGAAATATGAATTTGGAAATTGAAAAATACGATTATGATGTTGCTTTGTCTTTTGCAGGAGAAGATAGAAAGTATGTTAAAGAAGTTGCATATATCTTAAAAGCTTATGGAGTAAGAGTTTTTTATGATGAATTTGAAGAGGACACACTGTGGGGTAAAGATTTAATATCTCATCTGCAAGACATTTATAAAGAAAAAGCAAAATATACAATAATGTTTATTTCAAAGTACTATAAAAGTAAAACTTGGACTAAGCATGAAAGACGATCTATGCAAGAAAGAGCTCTTAAAGAGCCTGAAGAATATATTTTACCTGCAAGATTTGATAATGCAGAAATTCCTGGACTTTATTCTAGTATTTCATATATTGACTTAAACACTAAAACACCTTGTGAATTTGTAAAAGTTATTTTATTAAAGATTAATTGGCAAACAAAAAATAGGTGGTTTGGTAAATGGGAGATAGAAAGTCATTTTTTATCATATGGTGGAACTTTAAATATTTTAAATGTGTATGATAATTCTTTTGATTTTGAAATAAGTGTTTTTAATGGTTCTCATATTGGTGATTTGGATGGAGAAGCTAAAATACTATCTAATAATAAGGCAAAATATATTTGTGAAAATGATGGACTTGATGATGAAAAATGTGAAATTAAATTTACTAAATTTAATGATATTATTCAGGTCAATGAAACTTTTGGAAGTAGATATTTTCATGGAATGAGTGCTACATTTGATGGAAACTATAAATTAAAAAAGAATGTTTTTTATGATTATATTGAATTGAATGATAAATTATTATCCAAATTATTTAATGAATTAAAAGATGAATATTTTGAAGACTTTTTAAAATGTATAGGAAATATTCATGATGAAGAAAATTTAGACACTTTTATTGAGTGTAATGTAATATCAACTGGTGTTACTGGGCTTTATACTATCTATGAGTCAATATTAATGTACAATGAGAATGATGTTTACGGTGCATTTTTACATGATGATGAAAAAATATACTATTTTACATCTGATGATAATTTTAGAAAAGAAAAACCAAAAACAATTACTAAATGGCTCAAAAACTTTAAAAAAGAAATTATAGATTTAGATTTAAATTAAGATATGTAAAAACTAATGATGAACCATTAATTTATAACAGTCGAAGCAAACAAGAGAGAATTTATCAAAAATATCAGATATTTATGTACCAAGTGTTGGTTGTGATAAAAATATAAAACCCTACTGTTATCATGTAAAACTAGAAGATAAAATATCTTCTAAAAGCTCTGACATATAAATTTAGACTATTTTCACCAAGTGGGAAGAATGACATAAATAGGCTCAGAAGCCAATATAGAAAAATCAGAAATTTCAAATTTTCTAAAATACAGTTGAAAATGGTAGAATTGAACTAAACTATAAATAGGAGCAATTATGAAAACTGTAAAGCTAACCATGGAAGAAAATATCTATAAAAATATAATGTTTTTACTAAATAACCTACAAGTAAAAGGTTTGAAAATTGAAGAGATTAATAGCGCAAATACAGATGATGAGCAAAATGAACTAAAAGCCTACTCAAACCATAGTGCAAACTTAATAGAAGATTGGAAAGATGAGGATAGTATATGGAAGTAAAAACTTGCGACATTGTGCTTTGTGAATTTTATTTTAGTGATTTAAAAGCTTCAAAAAATAGACCAGTTTTAGTTTTCAAAGATAATCTTCCTTATGATGATTTTATAGCAATTCCAATTAGTAGTAAAATAGAAAAGCTCCAAAATGATGAAATTTTATTAGACAAAAAGAGTTTTACAAGTGGCTCCATTCCTGTTAAATCAAAATTAATGATTAGAAAAACATTTGTTGTATCAAAACAAGTGATAATAAAAAAATATGGAACTATAGATAATAGAACTTTTGAAAAACTACACAAGAGTTTTTGTGAATATTTTGCTTGTAGTGGAAAAAAGATATAAAAAGAGCTAGAAGCTTGAAAGCATAACATTTAAAAACTAGAAACCACTACAAGTGATAGTGCAGAAATTTCAAGTAAAGATAAAATTTATAATGAAACGCTATCTGTGTGCGATGAGTGGAGCAACTAAGCTACATGCAGGGCTTTTTAGCCCCACATGTAAGACATATTAACTTCTTTTTCTAGCTTTTTGGCTATTTATAAAAATCATAATAGACACTATGACAACACCTATCACATCAGTTGTAAACTCTGGGACTATGAGCATCAGCGCTCCGATAGCTATTATGATTCTCTCAAGAGCATTCATGCTCCCTTTAAAGTATCCTTCCACTGCGGAGCTTAGAGCTACAACTCCCACGAAAGAGGTCGTCGCAACTAGCACAACATCTAAAAATGGAGGATAGGTAAACTCTGTCATATTCATGCTAGTTAAAAGCGAGCCATCTATGAATAGAAGTGCTGGATTATAGACAAAAATAAAAGGCACTATAAAACCAGCTAAAGATAGCTTTAGTGACTGCCAACCTGTCTTCATAGGATCACCACCTGAAATGCCAGCTCCTGCAAAAGATGCAAGTGCAACTGGTGGAGTAATGTTTGCAAAAAGACCAAAGTAAAATACAAAAAGATGCGCGATTATGACTGGAACACCAAGAGCAGCGATGGCTGGAGCTGCCATGGTAGCTGTGATGATGTATGCTGGGATTGAAGGAAGTCCCATTCCAAGCACCATAGAAGCTAGCATTGTTAGCAAAAGAGTCACAAACAAAGAGTTTTGCCCAACGCTTGAGATAAGCGAAATCATCACACTTGCAAAGCCCGTTAAGCTAACTGTTCCTATAATGATACCAACAACAGCACAAGCAACCATCACTGGCAAAGATTGTTTTGCCCCGTCAACTAGTGCGTCTATTATGTCTTGAAAACTCATTCTTGTAGATTTTTTAAGTGAACTTACAACTATGGCGATCCCTATGGTGTAGCTCGCAGCATAGCCAATTGGCACTGAGTTTGCAAGGAAATATATTAGGGCAAATATAGGCAAAAGAAGGTGTCCTCTCTCTAGCAATACATCTTTAACTTTAGGTAGTTCATCTTTTGGAATGCTTCTTAAATCTTCACGACTTGCACGAAAATGAACTTGAGCTAAAACACCAATGAAGTATAAGATAGCAGGTAAAAACGCTGCAAGGGCGATAGTGCTATATTTTACCCCTGTAGTCTCAGCCATGATGAATGCGCTTGCGCCCATGATGGGTGGAAGTATCTGCCCACCAACAGAAGCACTTGCTTCAACTGCCCCAGCAAAGTTTTTGCTATATCCAACTCTTTTCATAAGTGGGATAGTAAAAACGCCAGTCCCTACCACATTTCCAACAGCTGAGCCATTTATGCTTCCCATAAATCCACTAGAAATTACCGCAACCTTAGCAGGGCCTCCTTTTTTGTGTCCAGCAAGAGTTAGAGCCAAATCATTAAAGAGTTGTCCCATTCCAGATTTGCTTAAAAAGGCACCAAAAAGAATGAATAAAAATATAAATGAAACCGAAGCAGAGATTGCTGTTGAGTAGAGCCCTTCCATTTTTAGATACATTTGTCCAAAAATATCACCCAAATCATAAGCTCTAGTAAGAAGTCTATTTGGCATAAACTCAAGGTGGCTAATGAATGGATATGCTAAAAATGCAAGAGCTAAAATGGGTAAAATCCAACCAAGCACCCTTCTTGTCGCTTCAATTACAAGCACAACAGTCATAACCCCAAAGATTATATCAGTACCATTTGCGATACCGCCACGAGATGTCATTATGGCTTCATATTCGAGTATCAAGTAGATAAATGAAACAATAGATAATGTAAAAAGAATATAATCATACCAAGCTACCTTGCTTCTATCTTGAGCCTTGTATGTTGGGTAAATTAAAAATATTAAAGCGATCCCAAAACCCAAATGCGCAGCTCTTAGAATGAGTTGCGGGATGGGGTAAAAAGTTGTATAGACATGAAATAGTGAGTAAAAAACAGCGAAAATGGCTACTATGATGGCTATTTTATTGTTTTTAAATTTCCTCACCCTTGACTCACGGTCAAATTTTTCTAAGATTTCGTTACTTTGCACTTCATGTGTGGAGTCTTGCATGACAATTTTCCTTTATATATAACTTCCAAAATGGAAGTTTTTTAACTAAAAAATGAAGCTCTGAGTATTCATCAAAATGCTTATATACTTTAAAAGATTTATTGTTTATATTTAGAGTTGAGTTTACATTTTGTGAGACTATCCAATTTATCTCGTGAAGTTTTATGTCTGTATCGTAAATGACAAAACCCTCCTCTTTTTTTGTGATGTTTCCATCACTTGGCACACCTGCACCAAATGTTTTAAACTTTGAGCTAATGAGAGTAAAGCCATCTTTTTCAACCCTGTACCCCTCAATCCAATCTTGTTTTTCAACAGAATGGATCCATGAAAGCTCAAAATTTTTATCTTTAAAATAGCACTCAAAATCATCACTTTTAACTACAACCACTCTTGTTTGGGCAAAAAGGAGTGCTAAAGCAAGCACTCCAAGTACAATTAAAAAAGAGATTTTATTTACTATTTTGCTCATCATAATATCTCTTAGCGCCTGCATGAATTGGTGCAATCATACCAATTTGCGCTTTTTCTAAAGAGATATCTTTTGTTGCTTGATGAGAGTTTCTAAGTTGTGGCAAGCTATCAAAAAAAGTTTTTGTTAGTTTGTAAACATCATCATCACTTAGTTTTGAACTAACTACAAGAGCATTCATGATGGCAGCTGTTGGAACAGCTTCTGCATTTCCGTAAGTATCTTTTGGGATGTCCATAGATATAAAATAAGGTGCTCCTTTTGCAATTTGCTCAATCATTTCTGGGCGGATTGTGACTAATTTTAAATCAAAACCTTTCTCTAATTCAAGTAAAGATGCATTAGGTAAACCACTTGTTAAAAATGCAGCGTCTATTCTTTTTGCTCTTAGTGCATCAGCTGCCTCAGCGTAGCCTAAGTAGTCCACCTTCATATCGCTATATTGAATGCCATGACCGTTTAGAAGGGTTCTTGCATTTACTTCAACACCAGAGTTTTGATCACCAACCGCAACTCTTTTTCCTCTTAAATCATCCAAAGTCTCAATGCCAGAGCTTTTTGAAGTTATAACTTGCACAACATTTGGGTATAAAGTAGCAATCTGCTTTAATGAGTCATATTTTTTGTTAAACGGAGCTTCTCCACTCACTGCTCTACTTAACGCATCGCTCATTACAAATGCCATTTCAGCCTTATCTCTATCGATAAGGTTAATATTTTCAACCGAAGCACCCGTTGTTTGGGTTTTTGAGTTTGCTTTATAGGTTTTAGCATACGCTTCACTTAAGGTTGTAGCTATGATATTGTACGGGCCCGAAGCACCACCTGTTGCTATTGTCACAAAACGAGTTTTCAAACTATCTGCTTGCACCGCCCCAGCTAGAAGAGAAAAAAGCGCTAAAACGCTAAGGTATTTCTTAGATCCTTTCAACATAAACACTCCTTTTAGGTTTAATTATTTAGAATAGAGAATATTCTACTAGAAACCTTCTTAAGTAATTTAAAATATTGGAAACATGATTGAATTTAAGGGCTATCTGTTACCTTTTTACATGTTTAGTGAATTGTGAAGATATAAAAACTTCTTATATATCGTAGTTGTGGGATTTCACACAAACTTGAGTGAATTTATTAAAAATAGTAACTTTTATTTTAATATCTCTCCTATCATTTGCGAAAGCTCATCACCATTTAGCTTAGTTTTGTACTTCACATTTACGCCAGACTCTCTAAGTTTTTGAAAAAACATCTTGGCACTCTCAATCTTTAGCCTCTCCTCTGTAC